>NZ_MVKA01000010.1:0-119202 GCF_002042905.1 Geobacillus sp. LEMMY01 | reverse complement strand
CAATCGACCTCCTGAGCCCAATGTTCCAAGTGAACGAGGGCTTGCCGGCCGTCAAACACATTGTAGAGGATGGCCTGAACGGCATCGCTGACTCGCGTTTGGCACTGCGGATCGACGGGCACGAGATGGTCAATCAATTGAGGCAGACCCAGTTTCTTGAATAGGGCACTTATTATATTCAAATAAGAATTGCGATAGACCGCTTCGACTTGAACATCCATGAGAGAAAAACTCCTTCACTTTCCTTGTGTGTCAAGGATTCATTCGACATCGGAACGAAAAAATCCTCCCGATTTTCGTCGAGAGGGTGCGAAATGTGAGTTCTGAAACCCGGCCCCTTTCGCCATAAAAAGAAGCGGCCGGCATCATCCACGGTTCGATGACGCAACTGGCCGCTGTCTATGGAAGCGAAGCGCCGGCGAAGACGTCGCGATAGACTGCGCAGTTTTCCTTTCATAATTATTCTATGACTAGAAATTTGTACCTTATAAAATTATCATAATCAATAAAAAATTATTTGTAAATATACTTTTATAAATTTTTAGAAAAATAATACACCAACAATGAACCGCATCGATTTGCAGGACAAACAAGAGGGGCGATGAACGTTCGCCCCCCTCCGTTGCTTCGATCAGCACCGAGCGTTTTCCAGCTCATGCTTTTTCCGTTGATCGAACTTCCCTATCCTCTCCGCCGTTTCGAGCATCGCAGCCCGCCTCTTGTCATTGATACAGCGACGACCCTTGCTGAATAAATTGTTTCGCTTTTTCTTTCATCCCTTCCTCTTTGATTTTCCGCTGCAGTTCATGCGAAATGTTCATTGAGCAAAATTTCGGCCCGCACATCGAGCAAAAATGGGCCGTTTTCGCCGCTTCAGCTGGCAATGTTTCATCATGGTATTCGCGGGCCCGCTCCGGATCGAGGGATAAATTGAACTGATCGTTCCAGCGAAATTCAAAGCGTGCTTTCGAGAGCGCATCGTCGCGCTGCTGGGCGGCTGGATGCCCTTTTGCCAGATCAGCCGCATGGGCGGCGATTTTATAGGCCACGACCCCGGCGCGTACGTCCTCTTTATTTGGCAACCCTAAATGTTCTTTTGGCGTCACGTAACAAAGCATCGCCGTTCCATAAGCGCCGATGATCGCGGCGCCAATCGCTGACGTAATATGGTCATACCCGGGCGCGATGTCGGTGACAAGCGGCCCTAACGTATAAAACGGCGCTCCATGACAAATTTCCTGTTCCCGCTCGACATTTTCGCGAATTTTATGCATCGGAATGTGCCCCGGCCCTTCGATCATCACCTGCACATCATGCTTCCAGGCGATTTTCGTCAGCTCGCCGAGCGTCTTGAGTTCCGCAAACTGCGCCTCATCGTTCGCATCGGCGATGGAGCCGGGGCGCAAGCCGTCGCCAAGGGAGATCGCGACATCGTATTGTTTCAAAATCTCGCAGATTTCTTCAAAATGCGTATACAAAAAGTTTTCTTCATGGTGGGCCAAACACCATTGGGCGATGATCGAGCCGCCACGCGAGACAATTCCGGTCGTCCGGTTGGCGGTGAGCGGAATGTAATGAAGCCGCACACCGGCGTGGATCGTCATGTAGTCGACTCCTTGTTCAGCCTGCTCGATGAGCGTCTCGCGGTACACGTCCCATGTCAGCTTCTCCGGCACCCCTCCTACCTTTTCGAGCGCCTGATAAATCGGCACCGTTCCCACCGGGACCGGCGAATTGCGGATGATGTACTCGCGCGTTTCATGAATGTGTTTGCCGGTCGATAAATCCATGACCGTATCGGCGCCCCAACGCACCGCCCAAAGCAATTTTTCCACTTCGTCTTCAATCGATGAAGAAACAGCCGAGTTGCCGATATTGGCATTAATTTTCACATGGAAACGACGGCCGATGATCATCGGTTCGCTCTCTGGATGGTTAATATTGGCCGGAATAATGGCCCGACCAGCGGCGACTTCTTGGCGGACAATTTCTGGATCGATTTGTTCACGAATTGCGACAAACTCCATTTCTGGCGTAATGATCCCCCGTTTGGCGTAATGCATTTGTGTCACTGTTTTTCCGGGCTTTGCCCTCAATGGACGGCGCACAAACGGAAGCGAACGTTGGATCGCAACAGAAGACCGCTCCATTTCCTCCACATCGCCGCGCTCGACAATCCAGCGGCGGCGAAGAGGAGGCAAGCCTTTCTCCACGTCCGGTTCAAAATCGGGATCCGTATACGGGCCCGTCGTATCGTAGACACGCACCGGTTTGTTTTCCACCATTCCTTGCGGCGTTTTCGTTGGCGACAAAGCAATTTCTCTCATCGGCACGCGCACATCCGGGCGCGACCCTTCGATGTACACTTTGCGGCTTTCCGGAAACGACATAAACGAGCGGATGTTTTCCATGCGTGGCTTCCCCTTTCAACATAAAATATGAAAGATCAGATCTGAAGCCACACCGTCTGAAGCGGGGCAAACACGAGAATAGGCGATGGCGGCCGATTCAAAATAAAAACAGGTTCCGACACCGGAACCTGATCGAAGGCAAAAGGCCAAATGAACAAGACACGTCCATCTGTTCCCGCTGCCTGCTTCCCTACGCTGGCATGACCCAGATCAGGTTCAAAGGGTCAAAGAACTTCATCGCGTTCTTTTCTCAGCCCGGCTCTCGGACTCCCCTAGCAGATAAGCGTATAACAATGATGACTGACTTTTTTTATTTTATCAGACAATTGGCAAAGATGCAAACCATTTTATTCCAAACGTTGACTCCCACACGTCGTTTGAAAGCCCCTCTTTCTCGGAGAAAGCGTCCTTTTCCTCACTCACACAGAAAATTTCTTCAGCATTGCCCGCATCTCGTCCGCCATCTGACCGAGCGATGTCGACGAAGAGGCGATTTCCTCGACGGAAGCCATTTGTTCCTGCGTCGCTGCCGATACGTTGGCCGCACCGGACGCTGACTGTTCGACAATATTGGTCATCTGTTGGAGTGCGTCGTTCACTTGACGAGCATGCTCCGTCATTTGCTCGATGGCGGACGATACTTGCCCAATTTGTTCGCTCACTTGGCCGACCTCCTCGCGAATATGGGCAAATGATTGGCCGCATGCCGCCGCAACGTTCAATCCTTTCACCACTTCGGCGATCACCTGTTCGGCGGACGCAACCGCCCGCTTCGTTTCTTCTTGAATATAGCCGATCAGCTCGGAAATTTGTTGCGCTGAGCGCGCTGATTGTTCTGCGAGCTTCCGCACTTCATCCGCGACAACCGCAAACCCTTTCCCTTGCTCGCCGGCGCGCGCCGCTTCGATCGCCGCATTGAGCGCCAACAAATTCGTCTGCGACGCAATGCCGGTGATCGCTTCCGTAATCTGTCCAATCTCGTTGGAGCGCTCCCCAAGCCCTTTCACCACCTGGCCGAGCGTTTGCACATGATCGTAAATGAACTGCATTTGCTCGGACATTTGTCCGATTGACTGCTTGCCGTCCTCTGCTTTCGCCGACGTTTTCTCGGCGCGGTGCGCCACATCTTTCGTATGGCAAGCGACGTCGCTCAATGTTTGGGAAATATCATGCACGGACGCGGCGGTGGTGCGGACAGCATCGGCCTGCTCCTCCGCACTTGCCGCAAGCGTTTCCATCGTTGTCGCAATTTGCTCTGTCGCTTTCGTCGTCTGTTCGGCGACGGCGGCAAGCTGCTGAGAATATTGCGCTACTTCTTCGGCATGATGTTGGATTTGCCCCATCACACTTTGCCAAGCGTCTGCCATATCGTTTAACGACGCCGCAATCGGCCGCAGCTGCTGCACGCGATCAAGCGGTACACGCACCGTCAAATCTCCGCCTGTCATCTTGCCTAAATGTTCGTTAATAACGGCAATCGGGGCAACAAACCGTCGATAGTTGAGCGTTGCCGAAACGAAGCCGAGCATCGCGCCAAACAGCACCGTAGCAACAAGCGTCCACCAAAATGCCGTCCCGCGAATGCCGTTGACCAGGCATGTGGCCATGCCGATCGCCGCTGTGCCAGGAATGACAACGAACATTGTGCGAATGATATAAGCGCTTAACGACAATCCATTCTCCTCCCTTTTTCTATCATCAAAAAACTTTATACTACTACTATAGCATTGACATATTCGTCAACGTGCATTGGTTTTCCTTCTTTAGCGCCCAGCCATCCTTCGTGCGCGTTGGCGACATTGTATTGTTCCGCTGCGCCGGCGCCTACGGCTGGGACATTTCCCATCATGATTTTTTAACCTAATTTCCGAAAGAAGTCTCCCACCTCAAGGAATGTGCAGGGCGTAGCCCAATGAGTAGGTGGGAGATGAATTTCGGTTGGCAATCGCCAATGAATATGATAGTCTATGGTTAGAACGGACACCTTCGGAACGAAGGGAAGCGTAAAGGGTTCTTGTGTGTGGCTTACCGTTCGGCGAACACGCACAAGTCGCTTGAAGCCCCCACCTCTGAGCGAAGCGTAGGTGGTGGGTAGTTCACGCCATCCGCATCCGGAATTTATTTGCCTCAAATCGTCGATGTAAAAACAGCGGGCCTCCACTCGGAAGCCCGCCTTTTTCCATTGTTTACACCGTCGGTTTTTCCGTTGTCACATACGTCCCAGCGATAAAATCGTGAATCGACCGTTTGTCTTCTCTTGCGGCTACCATAATCGCACTAATAATGAGACCTATGCCAAACGTGATAAAGTATACGAGTCCGCCAACGAACGAGCGCAAAAACATCGTGCCGATGCCGACTTTTCCGCCGTTGACTTTCGCAATCCGGATGCCAAGCATCCGCTTGCCGACCGTATATCCGTACCAGACAGCCGGAACGATCAACGCGTAAAGGATGTTCGCTAATGACGTAAACCAGTTCGTTTCCCAACTGCCAGTGATGAAATAGCCGATGATCGAAATCGGAATGCCAACGACAATAGCATCCAACAAGTTAGCCAACAGCCGCTTCCAAAATCCAGCCGGATTTGTCACCGCCATATGCCTTCCCTCCTGTTGCCTTTTCTATATTGTATTCGCAATCAACAGCTTGACACTCCACACGCCTAAAGGCGTAGGATTCTTGGGTCGTTCGCGTCCTCATCCATTTCTGGTTTGGACAACGCCCAAGTTCGGGGGTGTGTCATCACCCCGTCCCATCGGGTTAGTGTGTACCCCGATGGGCGGCGCACCTGTGACCAGTGCGCTAGGTTAGGCGCCTCAAACCCGAAATCGCTTTGGCGATGTTGATCGCCCCATTTAAGTCGGCGTGGATGGCGTATCCGCACGCTTGGCATTGGAAGCGGATGCCGTTTCGGTTTCCTTTATCTCGATAGCCGCATCGACAGGTCTGGCTTGTGTAGGTCGGATTCACCCACTCCACCCGAATGCCTGCCATTTCAGCTTTATAGGCAATCATCGTTTGCAATTGATGAAACTCCCAGGAATGGAGACTTCGTCCTGCTTCTTTTGCAGAAGCGGCTCGTTTCCGAATCCCCGTCAAATCTTCCATCCGAATCACGCCAACACCGTTGGCGAGGGCAAAGTGGACGATTTGACGGCTGATTTTATGGTTCATATCCTTCATCCAGCGGGACTCTTTACGGCCGATTTTGCGAATCATATGGAGCTTCTTGGCTTTGCCTAACTTTCGCCGCAGAGCCGCATATCGTCGGCGAATGAAGGCGCATCGGTTCCCTTTGAAAAACAACGATTTCGTTCCTACGCTGGCAACGGCGATATAACGAAGTCCCAAATCAACGCCCATTACCTTGGTTTCTTCCTGTTGTTGGACTTCAAATGTGATCGCAACAGCCAAGTACCATTTCTTTCTCTTTTTGTAGAGCTTGGCTGCCCCTTGTTTGGCGGTTCCATTAAGCAGCCGATTCAGCCATGCTTCTTGATAGGGACGCGTGACCACCGGCACGCCGACTCGCTTCTCTAATGTTGGGAATGAAACCGTATAGAACTCTCCCTTTCGCTCGACGTTCCAATTTTGATTGTTGAAGCAACACCATAATGTTTTAAACCTTTTTGCCTTCTGATGTTTCCTTTGAGACTTCACTTCTCGAATCGTCTGATTCACGATGGCAGAAGGAAACCGTTGCGAGGAAAACTCTTTAAATCGTTTACTCGTCGCTTGATTGAGTTTGGGATGATTCAACAGCCAATTCGCAAATTGGGTGTTGATGTTGGTCATCCGTTCGTACATTTCTTGTTTGGCTTTCGTTGGTTTGTGCAGTTCCAGCCTTAGTGTGATCGTGGGCATGGATTCACCTCCTTGTGGCGATGACAGGCTACCATTTTTTAGAATCATTCAAAGAAAAAGGCTCGCTTTCATCCCACCCCTAAAGGAGTGGGCTTTCTCGCTCGCGGATCTGTAAAGCGTCTTATCAACAATATACCTTTTGCCAATGGAAAAATGCAAATCATTCCATTCAGCAAAAAACGGCCGTCCGTTTTTCGGACAGCCGCTTTCATCACCGTTTCCCTTTGATGTATGGCGTGCCGGCCGCTTTCGGCGCCTCAGCGCGGCCGATGAAGCCGGCAAGCGCCAAAATCGTGAGTGCATACGGGGCGATGAGCAAGTAAACGGTCGGGACGTTTTTCAAGAACGGAATCGTTTGCCCGACGATGCTTAAGCTTTGCGCCAACCCGAAAAAGAGCGCCGCCCCCATCGCGCCGATCGGATGCCACTTGCCGAAAATCATCGCCGCAAGCGCCATAAATCCGTGCCCGGAAATGGTCGCATGGCTGAAATCGCGGGAAATGATCGTCGCGTATACCGCACCGCCCAAGCCGCCGAGCGCGCCGCTGATCATGACAGCGATGTAGCGCATTTTGGCGACATGAATCCCCATCGTATCCGCCGCCATCGGATGTTCGCCGACCGCACGCAGCCGCAGGCCAAACGGCGTTTTGTAAATGACATACCATGATACAAACGCCAGCGCAATGGCGATATATGACGGCGCGTACGCGTTGGAAAACAACAGCGGCCCGATGACGGGAATGTCGCTTAACACTGGCACGTCAATTTTGTCAAACCCAACTTGAATTTGGTCCGTCTGCCCCTTGCCGTACATTTTCTTCACTAAAAACAGCGACAGACCAAGCGCCAAAAAGTTGATCGCCACCCCGCTTACGACTTGGTCGGCGCGAAATGTGACCGACGCGACAGCATGCAGCAGGGAAAATACAGCGCCGACCACCATGGCAGCCAATAAGGCAAGCCACGGCGTCCATTCGCCAAACCGATCGGCAAACGTCAAATTAAAGACGATGCCGACAAACGCGCCGATGGTCATCAATCCTTCAAGCCCGATGTTGACGACACCGGACCGTTCACTAAACACGCCGCCAAGGGCGGTGAAAATGAGAGGAGCCGCAAAGAAAATCGTTGTCGGGACAATCGTTTGCAAGACGTCATACACGCTCACTTACTCCGCCCCCTTTTGCCAACGAGATAACAGCCAGCGGATCATGTAGCTGGATGCAACAAAGAAAATGATGAGCGCGATAATAATATCGACGAGTTCGGTCGGCACGCCGGCGCTTGACGGCATTTCCAACGCCCCGACTTTTAAGGCGCCAAACAACAAGGCGGAGAGCAAAATGCCAAACGCGTTGTTTCCTCCGATCAAGGCAACCGCGATGCCATCAAATCCAAGGCCGGTAAAGCCGGCTTTCGTCGAGATGTTTCCAAATGTGCCAAGCCCCTCCATCGCCCCGGCGACGCCGGCAAAAGCGCCGGAGATGACCATCGCTAAAATGATGTTGGCGCGCACATTCATGCCCGCGTACTGTGACGCATGCTGATTGAAACCGACCGCCCGCAGCTCAAACCCTTTCGTCGTCCGCTCAAGCAAAAACCACATGACAAATGCGGCGGCGACAGCGATGAAAATGCCGTAATGCATGGTGGAATGATGCGTAATGGCATCAAAAAAGTCGGAGTGAAGCGATGCGCTTTCTTTCACCGGCTTTGATTTAAATCCCTCATCAGACAAAACGGAACGGATGATGGCGTTCGTTACATGCAAAGCAATATAGTTCATCATGATCGTAATAATGACTTCGTGCACTTTTAAATACGCCTTCAGCACACCCGGAATCAAGCCCCATAGCGCCCCGGCCAACGCGGCGGCCAACAAGGCAAGCGGCAAATGGATGATTTTGGGCAAATCAAAGGACACCCCGACCCAGACGGCAGCGAGCCAGCCGACGATGAGCTGCCCTTCGACCCCGATGTTAAACAAGCCGGTGCGAAAGGCAAACGCCACCGCCAAGCCCGTTAAAATGTATGGCGTCGTCTGGCGGATCGTTTCGCCGATATAGTACGTATCGCCAAACGCCCCGTACACGAGAGCGCCAAAGCCGGCGATCGGGTTGTAGCCGCTTGCAAGCATCACGATCGAACCGGCGATCATGCCAAGAAGAACGGCCAACAATGGTATCAAAAATTGCTGGAGACGATTCGACTTCATCACGACACACCTGCTTCCTTCCGTTTGCTTCCAGCCATCAACAGCCCGAGCTCCTGTTCGGTTGTTTCTTTCGGATCAACGATGGCGACGATGTTTCCTTCATAAATGACAGCGATCCGGTCGCTGACGTTCATCACTTCGTCAAGCTCAAACGAGACGAGCAGCACCGCTTTCCCGCGGTCTCGCTGTTCAATGAGCCGCTTATGAATAAATTCGATCGCTCCAACATCAAGCCCCCTCGTCGGCTGGGCGGCGATCAACAAGTCCGGGTCGCGGTCGACTTCACGGCCGATGATCGCTTTTTGCTGGTTTCCGCCCGATAGCGCCCGCGCCTTCGTATATTCATCCGGCGTGCGCACGTCAAATTCGCGGATGAGCTGGCGCGCTTTTTCGTAAATGGCTTGAAAATTCAACAGACCCCGTTTCGAGTACGGCGGCTGATAGTACGTTTGCAGCACCATGTTTTCGCCGATCGGAAAGTCAAGGACAAGCCCGTGCTTATGCCGATCTTGCGGAATATGGCCGACGCCGGCTTCGATGATTTTACGCGGCGGCAAATTCGTAATGTCTCGGCCGTTGAGGCGGATTGTCCCTGATTCAGCTTTGATCAAGCCGGTTATGGCTTCAATGAGCTCGGTCTGGCCGTTGCCGTCGACTCCAGCAATGCCGACGATCTCGCCGGCGTGCACCGTCAAGTTCAAACCGTTGACCGCTTTGATCCCGCGCGCGTCCTTGACGACTAAGTCTTTAATTTCCAACACCGGTTTTCCCGGCTCAGCCGGTTTCTTAGCGGTCGTAAACTGCACCTCGCGGCCGACCATGAGCGCCGCCAGTTCGTTCGGATTCGTCTCCGCCACATTGAGCGTCGCAATTCCTTTGCCGCGGCGGATGACGGTGACGCGGTCGCACACTTCCATAATTTCTTTGAGTTTGTGCGTAATTAAAATGATGGATTTTCCTTCGCGGACGAGCGTGCGCATAATTTGCATGAGCTCGCGAATTTCCTGCGGCGTCAACACCGCTGTCGGTTCGTCAAAAATCAAAATATCGGCGCCGCGGTAAAGCGTCTTTAAAATTTCCACGCGCTGCTGCATGCCGACGGAAATGTCGGCGATCTTCGCTGTCGGATCGACCGCGAGTCCATATCGTTCCGACAATTCGCGCACTTCCCGCTCCGCCCGCTTCATATCGATCGTTCCGGCCCGCGTCGGCTCGCTGCCTAAGATGATGTTTTCCGTCACGGTGAACGTATCGACGAGCATAAAGTGCTGATGCACCATGCCGATGCCAAGATCATTGGCGACGTTCGGGTCGGTGATGCGCACCGGCTTTCCTTTCACGCGGATTTCGCCGCCGTCCGGCTGGTATAAACCGAACAGCACGTTCATGAGCGTCGATTTGCCGGCCCCGTTTTCGCCAAGCAGAGCGTGTATCTCCCCCTTTTTCACTTGCAGCGTAATGTTGTCATTGGCGACAAACGTGCCAAACACCTTGCGGATATTGAGCATTTCAATCACGTATTCCAAGCGATTCACTCCTTACTCAAGCAAGGTCAAAATCACAAAATGAAAGGCGACAGCGAAACAGCCGCCCTTCATTTCATGATTTTGAAGAAGGCTAGCGGCGCGCACTAGCCTTCTTCGCCGTTGTTCGTCACTTGATCGTCGCAGCGAATTGTTCGTACTCTTTCCGGTTTGTCGGAACTTTCACTTCGCCTTTGATGATTTTTTGCTTCCATTCGTCAACTGTTTTTAACACGTTCTCCGGAATGTTGTCTTGCGTCGGGGCAATGCCGACCCCATTTTCCGGCAACCCGTACTCAATCGTTTTGCCGCCCGGGAAGTCGCCCTCTTTCGCCCGTTTCGCCGTGTCATAGACAGCGACGTCGACGCGTTTCACCATCGAAGTGAGCGTTACGTTGTACGTTTTGCCGCCGACTTTCACTTCTCCCTCCGGCGCTTGGTCTTTGTCAACACCGATGACCCAAATTTCGCGGTTCGGATCTTTCTTCTTCAAATCTTTCGCTTCCGAGAAGACGCCGTTCCCAGTCGCTCCAGCTGCATGGTAGATGATGTCGATGCCAGACGCGTACATGCTCGAGGCGATCGCTTTCCCTTTATCCGCTTGGTCGAACGCCCCGGCGTATTGCACTTCCACAGTCGCCTTCGGATTGACCGCTTTGACGCCGGCGCGGAATCCGCTTTCGAATTTTTCGATCAACGGAATCTCCATCCCGCCGACAAAGCCGATTTTATTCGTTTTCGTCATTAGCCCGGCGACAACACCGACAAGGAACGAGCCTTCATGCTCCTTGAACGTGATGCTGGCGACGTTCGGCTCGTCAACAACGGTGTCGACGATGGCGAAATGTTTTTTCGGGTTTTGCTTGGCGACTTCTTTCACCGCGTCGCCCATCAAATACCCGATGCCGAAAATCAAGTCAAAGTCGCTGCGCACAAGCTTGTTTAAGTTCGTGGCATAGTCGGCGTCGCTCGATGACTGCAAGTAGTCGTAGCCGCCGCGGCCTTTTTCAAGCCCGTTGTCTTTGCCGAACTTTTGCAGCCCTTCCCAAGCCGACTGGTTGAACGATTTGTCGTCAATGCCGCCGACGTCGGTGACCATGGCGACGCTGAACGTATCTTTCTGATTGCCGCCTCCCGCATTGTTGCCGGCTTGTCCGCAGGCGCTAAGCAGCGTGCCGGCGGCAAACAGGACGGACAACACCAACCCGATTCGCTTTTTCACATTCATTACCCCCTAACTTGAAAATTTGTTCCTTAATTAGTATAAAGCTTCCGCTCTCTTTCTATGTACCCATTTTCACCCCCTTAAAAGCTGAACCGCTTCCGCATGACATGGAAGCTGAACTTGTCGGAGCGGAAGTAGTTGACGGAATAAAAAATCGGCTCATCGTTTTTATCGAAATGCATTTGCTTGAGCACAAGCAGCGCCGTTTCCGGGTCGCATTGCAAAATCGGCGACACTTTTTCGTGATAGCCGAGCGGCTCGATGCGCGCCACCGCATAGGCGATGTCGCGATGCGTTTGGTTGTGCAAGTTTTCAAACAGCGACTCCTGTTCATAGGAGATGCCCTTTGGCAAATATTTACATAAAATTTTATCCAAGCAATAAACGACCGGCTCTCCATCGGCGGTGCGCACCCGCTCGATGAGCAGCAAATCCTCGTCCGGCCGGCATTGGAAGCGGCGCATATCGTCTTCCGTCGGCTGTTGGATGGAGGAAGACAAAAAAATCGTTCCCGGCTTGCGCCCTGCTTGGCGAATCATATCCGTGACGCTTGAGAGCTGCTCAATGCCGGACGTAAACAGCGGGCGGGCGTTGACAAACGTTCCGACGCCGTGGCGGCGGATGATAATGTTTTCTTCTTCAAGCACCCGCAGCGCTTCCCTCAATGTCGCCCGGCTGACGCCAAGCTGTTTGGCGAGCTCAAACTCGGACGGCAGTTTTTGCTTTTCTTTGTACACTCCCGTTTCAATATCGCGCTTGATGCGATCGATGACTTGCAAGTAAAGGTGGCGGCTGTCTGATTTGATTGACATGACAACGTCCTCCGTGTTACGCATTCCGTTGAGATCAGACCTCTGACATTAGACATATAACCTTTTTGAGATTACTATATCATTTTTTACTGGGCAAATAAATAGGCGATATCAAATTTTGTCGAAGAAAAAGAAATAGGATTGGCAGCGCTTCCAATAAGATGTATGATTGAGCGGGCAGGCTTTTTTCGCCCGCCCTTTTTCCCATTTATGATGTCTTTTTTAAATCTTCTTTCGACCAAAGAACGGCGCGCGGCTTGCTTCCTTCATACGGGCCGACGACGCCGCGCTCCTCCATGGCATCAATGAGCCGAGCGGCGCGATTGTAACCGATGCGGAAGCGGCGCTGCAGCATCGAGACGGAGGCGCTTTGCATTTCGACGACAAGACGGACCGCCTCATCGTACAAATCGTCTTCAAGGGCTGAGGAAGAGGATTCGCTGTCTTCGACGAGCATCTCCTCATAGTATTGCGCCTGTTGCTGCCCGGTGACAAACCGAACGACTTCTTCCACCTCTTGGTCGGAGACAAACGCCCCTTGGACGCGCACTGGTTTTGAGGCCCCCATCGGCAAAAACAGCATATCGCCGCGGCCGAGCAGTTTTTCCGCCCCGCCCATATCCAAAATGGTGCGCGAGTCAATTTGCGATGATACACTGAAGGCGATGCGCGACGGAATGTTCGCTTTGATGACGCCGGTGATGACGTCCACCGACGGGCGCTGGGTGGCGATGATCAAGTGGATGCCAGCGGCGCGCGCCATTTGCGCCAAACGGGTGATCGCCTCTTCCACATCCGAGGAAGCCACCATCATCAAGTCGGCCAATTCGTCGATGATCACGACGATGTACGGCAAAAGCGGCTGCTGTTCCGACGCCGTTTCGTTATGGTGGCGGATATGCTCGTTATACCCTTCAATGTTGCGCGTGCCGGTATGCGAGAACAGCTCGTAGCGCCGCTCCATTTCTTGGACGACTTTTTTCAGCGCCTGGGCCGCTTTTTTCGCGTCGGTGACGACCGGCGTCAACAAATGAGGAACACCGTTGTACACACTTAACTCCACCATTTTCGGATCGATCATCATCAGCTTCACCTCATGCGGCTTCGTGCGCATGAGCAGGCTGACGATAATGCCGTTGATGCAGACGCTTTTGCCGCTGCCGGTCGCGCCGGCGATCAACAAATGCGGCATTTTGTTTAGTTCCGCAGCGACGACTTCACCGGAGATGTCGCGCCCAAGCGGAATCAAAAGCTTCGCCTTATCCCGTGTATGCTCAATGGCTTCCAGCACTTCGCGCAGCGAAACAGTGGCGATCTCTTCATTTGGCACTTCGATGCCGATCGCTGACTTGCCGGGGATCGGCGCTTCAATGCGGATGTCTTTCGCCGCCAAAGCGAGCGCCAAATCGTCGCTTAAACTGACAATTTTGCTCACTTTCACCCCGACGTCCGGATACACTTCATATTTCGTCACCGCCGGACCGAGGTGCACTTGCGTCACTTTCGCCTTGACGCCGAAGCTTTGGAACGTTTTCTCCAGTTTGCGCGCGTTGGCGTAAATGTTCGCATGATCGGCCGATTGCCCGGCCGGCTTCGGCAGGCGAAGCAAATCAAGCGGCGGCAGGTCGTAATTGGTGTTTTCATGCTCGGAAAACGCCAACGGCGGCGCCGGTTTGTCCTCCTCCCCCCCACTGTCGCCTTCCACCAGTGGATTCTTCTCTTCTTCCGGCTCAGCGGCCGACCGGACCGCGGCAAAATCGGAAATGATCGGCGGCGGGGAAAGCAGTTCCTCATCCGGCTCGACGCTGCTTGCTTCAGCCGGCTCGTCTTCCCGCTTTGCGGCCGCCCGCCGCGAGCGTCGGCTTCGGCCGCGGTTGGCCTTGCGCTTCCTCCCCGCCCGCCATTGCTTTATATCTTCGACAAACGCCAACCATTCTTTTCGCACAAACGCTGCGGCAAAAGCAACCCATTTGCCGGCCGTCTCGCGCAGCGATTTCCCGGTCAGCACGACAAAGCCGACGATGAACAGAAGGAAACAAATCCATTTCGTCCCGGGCGAATCGAACAGTTGGTAGCTGGCGGCAAACAACAGCGCGCCGACCATTCCGCCCCCTAAATCCACATCGGCCGCCTTGCCGCTCGCTTCGTTCCAAAACAGCCCCCACGTCGTCCGGATGACGCTTGGGTCTAGCTCGCCTCGCCGCGACATGAGTTCAAACAGCTTGTCATGGCTTAAAAGCAGGAGCGCCGCGGCGATGGCCGAAGCGCCGACAAACGGACGGCCCGTCCATGATGGCCACTCCCGCCGCCACATGAGAAGGAGCGATAATATGAAAAGTCCGCCTACTAATAGCATGTACCATTCGCCGAAAAAAAAGCGGCCCACAAGCACGAGCGTCTCCCCGACAAGCCCGAGGCGGGCCATTGCGACGACGGCGACCGCGAGCAAGCCAAGGCCGATCAATTCAAAGCGGATTGTTTCCGTCCATGGCTGCGTTTTTGACGGCTTCCCTTTTTTTCTTCGCTTTCGTTTCGCCATGATCGTTCACTCCAGCATGAATGAATTGGCAAGCCGGAAAAAAGCAGCCAACAATGGCTGCTTTTTTTCGTTTGTCTACTATTATATCATGAACGGCCGAACAATTCATTACGATGTTGCCGCGGAAGCCGGAAATCGCGCCCCAGGCGCATATTTGGCGTTTAAAAAATGGTACGGATTCGTGCTTAAGTTTTGCACGATTTCATATTCTCCCGTTTCTACAGCTTGGACGAGAAACGGAATACCATCGTAATACACCATTTTCTGCTTCTCATAAACGGCGGCATCGACCGGAAAAATCAAATGTTCGGGCATGATCGTATACAAAATCATTGGATCATCTTCCCTTCCCCGTTTTTCCTCATCTCGATCAGCTCGCGCAGCTTCGCCATCGCTTGGGACACGCCGCCGACTTCATCGATGAGCCCGTACCGGACGGCGTCAGGCCCAACGACGTTCGTGCCGATGTCGCGCGTCAAATTGCCTTTGGAAAACATGAGCTCTTTAAACTTTTCCTCGCTGATCTTCGAATGTTTCGTCACGAAGCGGACGACGCGCTCCTGCATTTTATCCAAGTACTCAAACGTCTGCGGCACGCCGATGACAAGCCCCGTCAAACGGATCGGATGAATCGTCATCGTCGCCGTCTCGGTGATGAACGAATAGTTGCACGACACAGCGATCGGCACGCCGATCGAATGGCCGCCGCCAAGCACAACGGAAACAGTCGGTTTCGAGAGCGAGGCGAGCATTTCGGCAATGGCGAGCCCTGCTTCCACATCGCCGCCGACCGTATTTAAAATGACGAGCAGCCCTTCAATTTTCGGGTTTTGCTCGATGGCCACAATTTGCGGAATGACGTGCTCGTATTTCGTCGCCTTATTTTGCGGCGGCAGCTGAATATGCCCTTCAATCTGTCCGACGATCGTCAAACAATGAATGTTCGTATCGGGTTCCATTTGCGGGACGTTCGTCTGCCCAAGCTGGGTGATGGCCGCAGTTGCTTCCCCGGCCTTTGTTTCCGGTTGTTCTCCCTCGGTTTCCGCTTGAAAATAACGCTCCTTCTCCATCCATTTCATCTCCTTTCTTGTCGATCATACGCTTAGTATGGCCGAAAGAAAAAAGAAAAATGCCGGCAACGGCTGACCGTTCCCAGCATTTTACTGTGGACTTTGAGCATGATTGCATTATACTTCCATAATAATAGGCAAAATCATCGGTCTGCGCTTCGTTTTTTCAAATAAAAACTGGCTTAACGCTTCGCGGATGTTCGCTTTCAACGACGACCATTCGAGCATGTATGATTCAAGACAGCGCTCGATGATCGCCGCCACCATTTTCTCTGCTTCCTCAAGCAGCGTCTCAGACTCGCGCATGTAGACGAACCCGCGCGAAATGATTTCTGGGCCGGCGGCGATCGTTTTCGTTTCTTTGTTCAGCGTGACGACGGCGATCAAAATGCCATCCTGGGACAATAAGCGGCGATCGCGCAACACGATGTTGCCGACATCGCCAATGCCAAGGCCGTCAATTAAAATGTTGCCGTACGGCACTTTGCCGCCGGAGCGGGCGGCGCCGCCGCGGAACTCGATCACTTCGCCTTTGTCGATTAAAAACGTCCGCTCCTCCGAGATGCCGACCGCCTTCGCCAACCGGGCGTGCGCTTTTTGCATCCGATATTCTCCGTGCACCGGAATAAAGTATTTTGGCTTCATTAAATTGAGCATCAACTTTAATTCTTCTTGGCAACCGTGCCCGGATACGTGCACTTGCCGGTCGCGGTAAATCACGTTGGCGCCGGCCCGGTACAAGGCGTCAATCGTTTTCGCGAACCCGAGCTCATAGCCCGGCATGACGGATGCGGCGACGATGACGGTATCCCCTTCTTTGATGTTCACTTGTTTGTTCGCTTGGCGCGCCATGCGCCAAAGCGCGCTCATCGGCTCGCCGTGCCCGCCGGTTGTCAAAATGACGAGCTCGCGGTCGCCATAACGATCGATATCATGCGCAGAAATCGTCACCTTGTCTGGAACGTGCAAATAGCCAAGGCGCACGGCGATGTCCATTACTTTATGCAGCGTTTTGCCGATCACTGCCACTTTGCGCCCGGATTGGTGGGCAGCGTACAGCACCTGCTGAATGCGGGTGATGTTGGAAGCGTAGCAGGCAACAAATACGCGTCCTTTCGCATGGCCGATCACGTCAGCGATCTCATAGGCGACCACCGTATCGGAGCCGCTGTAGCCGGGGCGTTCGGCATTCGTGCTGTCCGACAAAAGACACAGCACCCCCTCTTCGCCGATTTGCGCCATTTTTCCCAAGTCGGTGCGGTTGTTGCCATACGGCGTTTGGTCAAATTTAAAATCGCTCGTGTACACGATCGCACCTTGCGATGTATGCAGACTGATGCCGACGGAATCGGGGATGCTGTGGATCGTGCGGAAAAACGTCACTTTCGCCTTGTCAAACACGAGTTCCGCGTCCGGATGAACTTCATTGAGCTTCGCGCCCGACACCCCTTGTTCTTTTAACAGCGCCTCCGCCAACCCAAGCGTCAACTTCGTTCCGTATACCGGCACAGGCAGCTGCTTGAGCACATAGGCGATCGCCCCCATATGCTCCTCGTGCCCGTGGGTGAGAAAAATTGCCTGAATGCGATGCTGCCGTTCAATCAAATATGTGATGTCCGGGATCACTTTGTCGATGCCGAGCATTTCGTCTTCCGGAAACATCACCCCGGCGTCGATGACAAAAATATCCTCGTCCAATTCGATGACATACATGTTTTTGCCGATTTCTCCGACTCCCCCGAGGGAAAAAATGCGTATTTTCTCTACCGGCTTTATTTTCGATTTCAAGGCTGCGTCCTCCCAATTGTGATGCTAACCCGCTCAAAGTCACTTGCTTTTATTATAACGAATCGGTGCGGAAAAACACAAGATGGTTCATCAACCAACCAATGGATTTCACAGCCAAGGCAAAAAAAGGCCCCAACGCGCAAGCAAAGCGTTGGGGAATCGTTTCGCCGAGAGCCCATTGTTACGACAGCGCATCGAGCAGGCGGCTTAGCTCCTTCCGCTCTTGTTCGGTGAGCGGCACAAGCGGAAGGCGCACCGAACCGACGTCCAGCCCGCGCAGCTGCAGCGCCGTTTTCACCGGCACCGGGCTTGGGGCGGCAAACAAGCCTTTCATGAGCGGCAGCCATTTTCGATGCAGCGCCGCCGCCTTCTGATGATCGCCCGCTAAAAAGGAACGAATCATTTCTTGCATTTCATTGCCAATGATGTGCGAAGCGACCGAGACGACGCCATTGCCGCCGATCGCTAGCACTGGAAGCGTCAAGCTGTCGTCGCCGCTGTAGAGCAAAAAGTCGTCCGGCGTACGCTCAATGATTTCCGCCATGGCGTCCAAATTGCCGCCCGCTTCCTTGACAGCGACAATGTTCGGAACTTCGGACAGCCGGATGACCGTCTCCGGAGCAAGACTCACCGACGTGCGCCCTGGAACGTTATACAGCATCACCGGCAGCGATGTGCTTTCGGCAATCGCTTTGAAATGCTGATACAGCCCTTCTTGGTTCGGCTTGTTGTAATACGGCGCCACAAGCATGACAGCATCGACGCCCGCCTCTTCCGCCTTTTTCGTCAGCTCGATCGACGCGCGCGTATCGTTTGTGCCCGTTCCAGCAATGACCGGCGCCCGGCCGTTGACGACGGAGACGACATGGCGGAAAAGCGCGATTTTTTCCTCGGTCGTCAATGTCGGCGACTCGCCGGTCGTGCCGGCGACAACGAGCGCGTCTGTGCCATTGTCAAGCAAATAGTTGACAAGCTCCGTCGTTTTTGCCAAGTCGAGATTTCCTTTTCGGTCAAATGGCGTGACCATCGCCGTTATGATGTTCCCGAACTGAACCACGGTTTTCACTCCTCGCTCCAAATCGCTTCATCTCCGCCCGCATCCGCCTCGGATAAGCAGAAGGCGTCATGCAGGGCGTTGACCGCTTTTTCCATATCGTCTTGCTTCACTAACACCCAAATCGTCGTATGGCTGTCGGCCGACTGCAAAATTTGAATGCCTTGCTCCGACAAGGCGGTGACGATTTTCGCCGTCACCCCCGGCACGCCGGCAATGCCGGCGCCGACGACCGACACTTTGGCGCATCGGGGCGTCACGGCCGGTTCGTAGCCGATGCGGCGCAGGGCGGCCACCGCTTTTTCCGTCATGTCGCCGCTCACGGTGTACACAACACCGTACGGGGAAATGTTGATAAAGTCCACGCTGATCCCTTCATGGGCCATCGCTTGAAACACGTCAGACTGCAGCTCATAGCGGCCTTCTTTCGCCAGCACTTTGATTTGTGTGACGTCGGCGACGTACGTAATGCCGGTGACAAGCCGCTCTTTCACATCGCTTCCTTTTCGGCCGCGGACCGATGAAGTGACGAGCGTCCCGGGTGCATCGGAGTACGTCGAGCGGATGCGCAGCGGCACTTTCGCCTGCATGGCGATCTCCACCGCGCGCGGATGGATCACTTTCGCCCCTTGGTACGCCATGTTGCAAATTTCCGTATACGTGACGACATCAAGCGGCCGGGCGCTCTCAACGATGCGCGGGTCAGCGGTCATGACGCCGTCGACATCGGTGAAAATATCGACCCACTCCGCGTTTAACGCCGCGCCGAGCGCCGCCGCCGACGTGTCGCTTCCTCCGCGGCCGAGCGTTGTCATGTCGCCGTTTTCCGCCATGCCTTGAAAGCCGGCGACAACGACAACGTCGTATTGCCGAAGCGCCTCAAGGAGGCGGTCGCAGCGCATTTCGAGAATTTTCGCGTTCGTATGATCGCTGTTCGTGCGGAATCCGGCCTGGGCGCCGGTGAACGCCGTCGCTTTGATGCCGTGTTCGTTCAACAAGTTGCTGAACACAACGCTTGAGATGATTTCTCCGCACGCCATGAGCATATCTTGCTCGCGCTTCGTTACGTGGTGGCGAGCGCCGCCGATCAAACTAAGAAGCGTATCGGTCGCATATGGGTCGCCGTAACGGCCCATGGCCGATACAACAGCGACAACTTTATAGCCGTCCTCAAGCGCCCGTTCAATATGGCGGCGCGCCAAGTTCCGTCCGCGCTCATCGCGGACGGACGTGCCGCCGAACTTTTGAACAATGAGTTTCATGCTAACACCTCGATGCTTTTTCAAATGAGCCCGAGCTTCAACAAACTTTCTGCGATTTGCACCGAATTCGAGGCTGCGCCTTTTAGCAAGTTGTCAGCGACAATCCATAGATGGAAGCCGCGGCGGTTGTCCAAATCGCGGCGAATGCGGCCGACAAACACGTCATACTTACCGACGCAGTCCACCGGCATCGGGTACAGCTGTTCGCTCGGATCATCTTGAAGCACGACGCCCGGCGCTTCGCGGAGCACCGCCTGCAAGTCGGCAGCGGTGACGCCGTCTTGTTCAATTTCGATGTACACCGATTCCGAATGGCCGCTCGCTACCGGAATGCGCACACACGTCGCCGCCACTTTCAGCTCAGGCATATGCATAATTTTTTTTGTTTCATTGATCATTTTCATTTCTTCAAACGTAAATCCATTGTCTTGAAACTTATCGATTTGCGGAATGGCGTTGAACGCAATTTGGTAATGCTTCCGGTCCGATTTCACTGGCAAAATGTTCGCCTCAACCGGCTTGCCTTCGAGCACGGCTTTCGTCTGCTCGTTGAGCTCTTCAATTGCCTGCGCTCCCGCCCCGGAGACAGCCTGGTACGTCGAGACGATGACGCGCTCTAAGCCAAACGCTTTCCGAATCGGCTCCAACACCACGACCATTTGAATCGTCGAGCAGTTCGGATTGGCGATAATGCCGTTATGCCACGTCAAGTCGCTTTCGTTCACTTCCGGAACGACAAGCGGCACGTTTTCCTCCATCCGAAACGCGCTCGTATTGTCGATCACGATCGCCCCGCGCCGCACCGCTTCCGGCGCCAGCGCTTTCGATACGGCGCCGCCGGCGCTGAACAAGGCGATGTCGACCCCATCAAAGCGCTCGGGCGATGCCGCCCGCACTTCGATCTCCTCGCTGCGGAAGCGCATTTTTTTGCCGGCTGACCGCTCCGATGACAACAAGGTCAATTTTCCAACCGGGAAGTTCCGGTCTTCAAGCGTCCGCACCATTTGCTGCCCAACTGCCCCCGTTGCTCCGACGACAGCGACATGATATTGTTTTTGAGCCATCAACCATTCTCCTTCCACATCGTCACTCTAAGAAGTGAATTCATAGTCTTTATTTTATCACATTCCGTTGCGGACGAGAGAACATTTTTATGCGGAACATTGATTTTTGATTCAGTTGTAGCGGAACCGCTCGATAATGACCGGCTGCAGCTGCTTCCCTTCAAGCGCGGCAAGAATCGTATCGCGCAAAAGCGGCATGTAGGCGACCATTGAGTTCGGCTTCGCCTGCGGGGCGTCTTGGCCGAACGGAATGAAATAAATGTTTTTTGCCGCCATAAGCCGCATTAAGTTGACGCCGTTTAAGCCGAGCGCATCGTTTGTGGAAATGCCAAGCACGACCGGGCGGTGGTTGCGCATCGTCGCTTTGGCGGCCATGAGCACCGGGGAATCGGTCATGGCGTTGGCTAGCTTGCTCATCGAGTTGCCGGTAAGCGGGGCGATCACCATGCAGTCGAGCGGAATTTTCGGTCCGAGAGGTTCTGCTTTGACGATCGTATCGATCACCTCGTTTCCGGTCAGCTGCTCCAGTTTTTTCACCCATTCTTCCCCTTCCCCGAAGCGGGTGTTCGTCGTTTTCACCGTATAGGTGACGATCGGCAGCACCTCCGCTCCTTCGTTGACGAGCTTCTCGATCTCCGGGAACACCGCATCATATGTGCAATGCGACCCGGTGAGGCCAAAGCCGATCCGTTTTCCTTTCAAGCTGTTCCCGCTCATGCATGATTCTCCTCCCGTTTTTGTAAATCTTCATATAACAGTTGCGCCAAGACGTTGGCAATGATTTGCCCAGCTGTCTTCGGCGCGACGACCCCAGGCAGCCCGGGCGCCAAAATGGCTTTCACTCCGCGCTTTTCGGCATAGCGGAAGTCAGTGCCGCCCGGTTTTGACGCCAAATCGATAATCAGCGTATGAGGCGGCATTTTCGCGATGACGCTCGCCGTCACGATGAGATGAGGCACGGTGTTGATACAGACGTCAATGTCACGCACTTCTTTTTCCAAATCGTTTAAGTGAAACGGCACGAGCCCCATTTCCGTGATGCGGGCGAGATGCTCCGACCGGCGCGCCCCGACTTTCACTTTCGCCCCCAACGCGGCGAACGTTCGGGCGACGGTCATGCCGACGCGTCCAAGCCCCAAGACAGCGACGCGCGAGCCATGGATCGTAAAATCCGTATGCTGAATGACCATCATCACCGTGCCTTCCGCGGTCGGAATCGAGTTGTAAATGGCGACATCGTCGCGCTCAAACAACTGCACGTGCTTGCGCCCTGTTTTTTTCACCAATTCGTCCAAATACGCGTTGCTGATGCCGGAATAAATCGTGCATTGCTGCGCCGTTTTTTGCACCATCTCTTCTGTAAACGGAATCGGTTCGTGGGCGAACACGCTGTTGACGTTTCCGTCCAGCGTCGTGCCGTGAACCGGCAAAATGATCGCATCCAAATCGGCAAAATCGACTTCGCCAATCGGCAGCTTCATCGCCCCGGTGAAATGATGGGCGAGCTGGTCGAAGCCGACAAGCGACAACTTCGCATCGAGTTCAACGAGTTTGCGAATGACTTCAAGCTGCCTAGCATCGCCGCCGATGATGGCGATGTGCATTCCTGTCAGCATCATGTTGTACGCTCACCTTCTTTTTTGGCAAACTGCTCCGTTTCCTTTCCCATCTTATGTCGGAAAGAAAATATAGGTGAATATCCTTGTAGGAAAAAATGGGTGATATGCGCTGACAGCAGACAAGAGGCAGTCATTTTTTCCGGTTTTGTTCCTTACATATAGAAGTAAAGAAGCCAAAAGGGGGGGAAACCAGCATGAGGCTGAGCGAGTTAAGCGGAAAAGAAATTGTCGATGTAAGCCGAGCTGAGCGGCTCGGGGTGCTCGGGCAGACCGATTTGGAAATTAACGAGCAGACGGGGCAGATCGAGGCGCTGCTCATCCCAACGGGAAAATGGTTCGGGTTTCGCAAAGACGGACAGGAAATTCGCGTGCCGTGGAAATATATTCGCAAAATCGGCGCCGATATGGTGATGATCGATGTCCCCGAGGAAGGATGAAAGAGGCGGAAACGAAAAAGCTAACAACCTAGCGAAAGGTCGTTAGCTTTTTTGATGCTCGGTCTATGAACGGAGCGGGCGCGGCAGCACGCCGTCCGGGCTGATTAAGGCGAGTGCGTAATCGTCCGTGAAAACCGTGCGCGCCAGTTCGTTTACTTTTTCTGCTGTGACGCTTTCAATCTCTTCAATGATCTCATCAAGCGAGCGATGGCGGCCGAGAAGGAGTTCATTTTTGCCGTTGCGGCTCATCCGGCTGTTCGTGCTCTCGAGCCCAAGCATCAGGCTTCCTTTCATCTGCTCTTTGCTGTTATGCAGCTCTTTTTCGGTCACTCCGTCCTCCTTCAGCTGGCGAATGGTCTGCTGGATCGTTTCGAACAGCACATCAAGCTGGCTGCTTCCTGTGCCGGCGTAAATGGCGAGCAGGCCGCTGTCTTGGTAGGCGGAATGGTACGAGAACACCGAATACGCCAATCCGCGCTGTTCGCGCACTTCCTGAAACAGCCGGCTGCTCATGCTGCCGCCTAAAATATTGTTCAAGATGAGGAGCGGATACGCGTCCGGATGGCCGATCGGCAGCCCGTTGAATCCGATGCATACGTGCGCCTGCTCGGTGTCTTTTTTGCGCGCGATCTTTTGCGGCACAAACAACGGCGTCCCTGAAGAAAGCGGCTTGCTTTCTGCGGTGAACGAGCCGAAATAGCGCTCGACCTCGTCAATAAACCGTTCGTCGACGTTGCCGGCGACCGAAATGACGACGCGATCCGGTGTATAGTAATCCGCCATATATTGGCGCAGCGTGTCGCCAGTGAACGTGCGCAGCGTCTCTTCCGTGCCCAAAATCGGATAGCCGAGCGGGTGGCTTGCATAGCACGCTTTGCCGAGCAAATCGTGGACGATGTCATCCGGTGTATCTTCATACATTTTGATTTCCTCGAGCACAACGTTGCGCTCCTTTTGCAGCTCATCCTCCACAAATGTCGAGTGGAAAAACATATCGGCGAGCATTTCAAGCGCCAGCGGCGCGTGTTCATCCAACACTTTGGCGTAGTAACACGTATACTCTTTCGATGTAAAAGCGTTCACTTGCCCGCCGATGCTGTCGAACGCTTCCGCAATGTCCCGGGCCGTACGCGTCGTTGTCCCCTTGAAAAACATATGCTCTAAAAAGTGGGAAATGCCGTTGGTTTGCTCCGTTTCATTGCGCGAGCCAGTCCCGATCCATATGCCGATGGCCACCGAGCGCACGGTCGGGATTTGCTCGAGCACGATTCGCACACCGTTTTTGCACGTATATTTGTTAATCAACTCCATGTTCCTCCTGTTTGTTTGCCAGTCTTTTCTCATCGAATAAGGCCGTCAAGCTGCCTAAGGCGTAGCCTTGGCGCCTGATCGAGGCGATCAGCTCGTCAAGCGCAGCCGCCGTCGGCATCGTCGGATGCATTAAAATGATGGCGCCGGGATGGACGTTTGATGTCACCCGTTTCACTATAACAGATGGCGACGGTTTTTGCCAATCAATTGTATCGACGCTCCATAGAATCGTTTTCATGCCGAGTTCCGCGGCGATCTCGACGACCTCGTCGCGGTAGCTGCCGCTTGGCGGGGCAAACCATTTGCATTTGACCGCCGTCGCCGCCTCAATCACTTCGTTTGTTTTCTCGAGCTCACGTCGGATGTTGTCGACAGCGAGCGTTTTCATATCGGGATGGCTGTAGGAATGGTTGCCGATTTCATGGCCGGCGTCTGCTATCATTTTTGCCATCTCCGGGTGATTTTTTACCCATCGCCCCTCTAAAAAGAACGTCGCCTTGACATTGTATTTTTTCAGCGTCTCAAGCATGTCGGGGAGGTATTCTTCCCCCCAAGCGACATTGACAGCAAACGCCACCATCGGCTTGTCAGGATGGCCGCGGTAAATCGGCGCCGGCGGCAAATCGTCCAAATGGACGCGGGGTGGCACTTGACGGAACACAAGTTTCCGTTCGTCAAACGTTCCGGTTTTCTTCATATTTTCATAAGAAGCATCGATGTCGACGGCGAGCCCGTTGTAGCCGGGCGTCGCCTTCCATACTTTATCGATGACCGCATCTTGGGCGGGAATTTCATATTGCTTCGCTTGTTTGACGATCGTGTCATACAGCTTGTCGCGCTCTTTCATCGCGGTCGTTTCCATCGGGCGCCAGCTCGCGATGTAATCGCCAACCGGCGGCCAATGAACCGCCGCCCAGGCGGCAAGAAACATGACCGCTAGCGCCATATAGCGGGCATAGCCGTTGTTCACCCTTGTCCCCCTCCTTTTTTACTACTACAACATATGTCTTAGGGGGACAGGATAGAACATAACAAAAGAGCCTTAAGAAACAAATTCCTAAGGCTTCATGCGATGGCGCTCCGGCCGTCTTCCTCGTTTTTCCCTAGATTCCCGCGGCAGTTCCCCTCCAATGTTGCGGGCATCGCGCAACACCGCTTTGCGCGACAGGTTGACGCGCCCTTGCTTATCGATTTCCGTTACTTTCACTAAAATTTCATCGCCAATCGAAACGACGTCTTCGACTTTGCCGACCCGCCCTTCAGCGAGCTCGGAAATGTGGACAAGCCCGTCTTTGCCGTTGAACAGCTCAACGAAGGCGCCGAATTTTTCGATCCGCTTCACTTTGCCCAAATACACTTGGCCGACTTCGACTTCGCGGACGATGTCTTCGATGATTTGCTTCGCTTTTTGGTTGGCCGCTTCATCCACAGACGAGATGAAAATCGTGCCGTCTTGTTCGATGTCGATTTTGACGCCGGTTTCATCGATGATTTTGTTGATCTGCTTGCCGCTTGGTCCGATGACCTCACGGATTTTGTCCGGATTGATGTGCATGATCAAAATTTTCGGCGCATATTTGGACAGCTCTTTGCGCGGCTCGCTGAGCGTTTGCATCATATGGTCCAAAATCTCAAGCCGCCCTTTGCGCGCTTGCATGAGCGCCTCTTCCAAAATCTCGCGCGTCAACCCTTTGATTTTAATGTCCATTTGCAACGCAGTGACGCCTTTTCTCGTGCCGGCGACTTTAAAGTCCATATCGCCAAGATGGTCTTCGATGCCTTGAATGTCGGTCAAAATCGTGTAATGGTCGTCGTTTTTCACAAGCCCCATAGCAATGCCGGCGACCGGTGCTTTAATCGGCACCCCAGCGTCCATCATCGCCAGCGTGCTGGCGCAAATGCTGGCCTGCGATGTCGAGCCGTTCGACTCAAGCACTTCCGAAACGAGGCGGATCGTATACGGGAATTCGCGCTCCGACGGCACGACCGGCTCGAGCGCCCGTTCGCCAAGCGCCCCGTGTCCGATTTCACGCCGCCCCGGCCCGCGCATCGGCCCGGTTTCCCCGACGGAAAACGGCGGGAAGTTGTAATGGTGCATAAACCGCTTCGATTCTTCAAGATCAAGCCCGTCCAAAATTTGCACATCGCCAAGCGCCCCAAGCGTGCAAACGCTCAACACTTGCGTCTGCCCGCGCGTAAACAAACCGGAGCCGTGCGTGCGCGGCAGGACGCCGACCGCCGATGAGAGCGGACGGATTTCATCGACTTTGCGCCCGTCCGGACGGATTTTCTCGACCGTGATCAAACGGCGCACTTCCTCTTTCACGAGCTTATGCAAAATTTCCTGTACTTGCTTGAGCTTCTCCTCATCCGCTTCTTCCGCCTCATATTTGGCGATGACGCCAGCTTTCACATCTTCAATGGCAGCATCGCGCGCCAGTTTCTCCGGCACTTGCACCGCTCGCTTAATGTCCGCTTCCGCAAGCTGGCGGATTTCCGCCTCCAGCGCTGGATCCGGCTCGTAAAGGACGACTTCCATTTTTTCTTTGCCGACTTGGGCGGCGATTTCCTCTTGGAAGGCGATGAGCCGCTTCACTTCCTCATGGCCGAACATGATCGCTTCAAGAATCACTTCTTCCGGCACCTCATCCGCCCCGGCTTCCACCATGTTGATCGCATCTTTTGTGCCGGCGACGACAAGATGCAGATCGCTTTTTTCCATTTGCTCGACCGTCGGATTGATGACAAACTGGCCGTCGACGCGGCCGACGATGACACCGGCGATCGGCCCTTCAAACGGAATGTCGGAAATCGTCAGCGCCACCGACGAACCGATTAAGGCCGCTACTTCCGGCGCGCAGTCTTGATCGACGCTCATGACCATCGAGACGACTTGCACTTCGTTGCGGAATCCTTCAGCAAACAGCGGGCGAATCGGCCGGTCGATGAGTCGGCTCACCAAAATCGCTTTCTCGCTCGGGCGGCCTTCGCGCTTAATAAACCCGCCCGGAATTTTCCCGACGGCGTACAGCCGCTCCTCGTAGTTGACGGTGAGCGGGAAAAAGTCGACGTTTTTCGCCTCCCGCGACGCGGTGGCCGTGCTCAGCACGACCGTATCGCCGTAGCGGACGAGCGCCGCCCCGTTCGCCTGTTTCGCCAGTTCGCCGGTTTCAACAATGAGCGGCCGCCCAGCCACATCGATGGAAAACACGCGTTTCTCTTGTTCCATACAGACGAGTACTCCTCTCTATGTACAAATAAAAATATGGATCCGCTGATGATTAGTATAGACGAATTGGCGCCATTGTTATCATCGCCGTGTCAATCACGCCTATAAACTAGCAAAAAAGCGGGAATGCTCCCGCTTTTTTATCGACGTAATCCAAGTTTCTCAATCAATTCACGGTAGCGCGCCACATCTTTCTTGCGCAAATAGGCCAATAAGTTGCGGCGCTTCCCGACCATTTTCAGCAAGCCGCGCCGTGAATGATGGTCTTTTTTATGAATGCGCAAATGCTCGTTCAAGTTGTTGATTTGCTCCGTCAGGATAGCAACTTGCACTTCCGGAGAACCGGTGTCGTTCTCATGGATTTTAAATTGCTCGATGATTTCGCGTTTGCGCTCTTGCGACAATGCCATCGTTGTTCACCTCCCTAGCTTTACATCCCCGATTGCCGAGCGGGCGTCGGTGACTCGCCTAGCCAAGCAATGGTTCGCATACATTGATTAGAATACCTCTTTTTCCGGCAAAATGCAAGTCTTTTCGCCGAAACAGCGGAAATACTGCTCCGCCTCTTTCTTATCGCGGGCGATTTGCGCCGTCAGTTCGTCGACACTGGCGAACTTCCGCTCGCTCCGCAGACGGCGGTGCCACTCAATTGTCATCGTTTGTCCATAAATATCGCCGGAAAACTCGAACAAGTGCACTTCAATATTCGGCAATCCTTCGCGCGTTTCATGGAACGTCGGTTTGTAGCCGACGTTCGCCACCCCTTCATATACTTGCCCGCCGATCGTCGCCTTGACTGCATAGACGCCGACTGCCGGCAAGGCATAATCGCTGTTTAAAGCGATGTTCGCCGTTGGAAAGCCGATCATCCGTCCGCGCCGCTCCCCGGCAACGACCGTTCCTTCAAGCTCGTAAAAGCGGCCGAGCAGGCGGGGGAGCTGTTCGACCGCCCCGTCTTCGAGCAGTTTCCGCACCCGGGACGAGCTCACTTTTTCCCCGTCGACCGCGAGCTTCGGAATGACCGTCTGTCCAAAGCGGCCGCGCGCATGAATCGGCATCGTCTCCATCGTTCCTTTTCCGAACCGCCCGTAAGTGAAATCGAAGCCGGCGACGACATGCTTCACGTGCAACCCATCCAAATATTGGTCAACGAACGCTTCTGGCGACAGCGCGGCAAACGTCGGCGTAAATTCAACGATGTACAGCCGGTTGACGCCAAGTGATGCAATTAGTTGCTCCTTTTTGCCAAGCGGCGTGATCAAGCGCAGCTCGGACTGTTTGCCGAGCACAACGGACGGATGAGGATGAAACGTCATCACCGCGCTTTCGTACCCGCGCTCGTTGGCGATCTCGACCGCGGTGCGGATCACTTTTTGATGGCCGAGGTGGATGCCATCGAAATAGCCGAGCGCCATCACCGTCGGAGGGAGCGCCTGGCGTTCGAGACGGTGCGGATGCGAAAGAAACAGCGTTTCCATGTCCATGACCTACCTTCTTTATTTCCGCGCTGCACCCGCGGCGTTAACGAAACACTTTGAGCGGTTTCATCAAACCGGGGTGCGCCGGATGCTTCACGTACAGGGCCAGCGCTTCCCGCTCGGGCGAAACAAGAACGACCGGCCCGTCAAGCTTCTCTAAAAAAGCGGGAAGCCGGAGCAGCGCCCCATTTTTTACCTTCTCTGCTACTTTATCATTGATTTCATATTTCGGCAAATGAAAAAGGGCTCGCTCGATCGGAATGAGCAAGGCATCGGCCGTCCCGTCGGCCGCCCGGCGCTCAACGTCTTCAAACGTCACGCAATCTTCAAGCCGAAACGGCCCGGACGCCGTGCGGATGAGGTCGGACATATGCGCCGGATAGCCGAGCCGCTCGCCGATCATCACCGCCAGTGTGCGTACGTACGTGCCTTTGCTGCACGTGACGCGAAAGCGAAATGACACCGTTTTCCCAAAGAATTGTTCACATTCATCAAGCAGTTCGAGCTCATAAATGGTCACGCGCCGCGTCGGGCGTTCGACTTCGATGCCGGCGCGCGCGTATTCATACAGTTTTTTGCCGCCCACTTTCACCGCGGAGTACATCGGCGGTGTTTGCTCAATTTCCCCGGTCAAGCTGTCAAACACCGCTTCGATCTCCGCGCGCGCAATCGATCGGTCAACCGGACGGGCGGCGATGATGTCGCCGTCCGCATCTTCGGTTGTCGTCGCCGCGCCAAGCGTCACTTTTCCTTCGTACGTTTTCGTCGTCCCGGTCAAAAATTCGGCGATGCGCGTCGCCTTGCCAAGGCAAATTGGCAGCACACCGGACACGTTTGGGTCAAGCGTGCCGGTGTGCCCCGCTTTTTTTACGCCAAGCAGGCGGCGCACTTTGGCCACGCAGTCGTGCGACGTCATCCCTTTCGGTTTATTGAGCAGCAATACCCCGTCCATCGGCGCACCCTTTCCGTTTCCATAATCATGAATGGAAATGGATAGACGGTTCGTCTATCCATTGTTCGGCTCCTCATCCGCCTCTTTCGCCGGGTGGTCATCGCTTGAAATTTGCCGGATCAGCTGTTCGATGCGGCTGCCGTATTCGATCGTTTCATCGATTTCAAAGAAAATTTCCGGCGTCTTGCGCAGGCGGATGCGCTGTCCGATTTCCGAACGGATAAACCCTTTCGCTTTCTCGAGCGCCTTCAATGTATTTTCCCGCTGTTCATCATCGCCGAGGACGCTGATGTACACTTTCGCCTGCTGCAAATCGCCGGTGACCCGCACATCGGTCACCGTGACAAAGCCGATGCGCGGGTCTTTCAGCCTGCGGCTGATGATGTCGCTCAACTCTTTTTTCATTTGCTCGCCAACGCGAGTTGCCCGTATATTCATCATCCATCACCTCGGTTACAACCACTCGAATGACGTGGCCGCCCGCTCCAGCTCAGGGAACGAGTCGATCAAAGCGAGCGCCCGTTCGAGCTCCCGTTCGGTCGCCCGGCGGCTGGACGTAATGGCGACAAGACCGATGGTCGCTCGCTGCCATGCGTCTTGATGATCGATTTCGGCCACAGAGACGTTATATTTTTGCCGGATTCTTGTCATCACTCGCTGCAGGACGGCCCGTTTATCCTTGAGCGATCGGGCGTTGTAGATGATGCATTCGCACGCGGCGAAGCCGATCATGCCCGAGCCACTTCCTGCATGACGTATGCTTCGATGACATCTCCTTCTTTAATATCATTGAAGTTTTTGATCGTCAGCCCGCATTCATACCCTTGCGCCACCTCTCGCACATCGTCTTTATACCGCTTGAGCGAATCGATTTCCCCTTCGTAGACGACGATGCCTTGGCGAATGAGGCGCACCTTGCTGTCGCGGGTGATTTTGCCGTCAGTGACATAGCAACCGGCGATCGTGCCGACTTTCGATACTTTGAACGTTTGCCGCACTTCCGCCTGGCCGATCACTTTTTCCTCGTACTCCGGATCGAGCATCCCTTTCATCGCCGCTTCAATTTCCTCGATGACATTGTAAATGATGCGATGGAGACGGATGTCGACTTTTTCCGATTCAGCGGCGCGCTTTGCGTTTGCATCCGGACGGACGTTAAAGCCGATGACGATGGCGTTCGATGCCGTCGCCAGCGAAATGTCCGATTCGGTGATGGCGCCGACCGCCGCGTGGATGATTTTCACCCGCACGCCTTCCACATCGATTTTTTGCAAGGCGGCGACAAGCGCCTCAACCGATCCTTGAACATCGGCTTTGACGATCAAGTTCAGCTCTTTCATTTCGCCTTGCTTAATTTGTTCGAACAAATCATCCAAGCTGACGCGCGTTTTGACACTTCGCTGCTCCTGCAGCTGCCGCTGCGCCCGCGCCTCCGCGATTTGCCGCGCCTTTTTCTCATCCTCAAACACCATGAAGCGGTCGCCGGCTTGCGGCACTTCATGCAGCCCAGTAATTTCGACTGGCATCGACGGAGTCGCCTCTTTGACGCGCCGGCCGCTGTCGTTCACCATCGCGCGCACGCGCCCGTATGTTGTGCCGACGACGATCGGATCGCCGACACGCAACGTTCCCGCTTGAATCAAAAGCGTTGCCACCGGGCCACGCCCTTTATCAAGCTTCGCTTCGATCACCGTACCGACCGCGCGCCGGTTCGGGTTGGCTTTTAATTCTTCCATCTCACTGACAAGCAAAATCATTTCCAAAAGATGATCAAGGCCCTCTTTCGTTTTCGCCGACAACTTGCAGAAAATCGTATCGCCGCCCCATTCTTCTGGAACGAGGTTGTATTCCATCAATTCTTGCATGACGCGGTCCGGGTTCGCTTCCGGCTTATCAATTTTGTTGATGGCGACAATAATCGGCACGTTTGCCGCCTTGGCGTGGTTGATCGCTTCCACCGTCTGCGGCATCACCCCGTCATCCGCGGCAACGACAAGAATGACGATATCGGTCACTTGCGCGCCGCGCGCCCGCATCGTTGTAAACGCTTCATGCCCCGGCGTATCGAGGAACGTAATTTTTTTGTCATTGACCGTCACTTGATACGCACCGATGTGTTGCGTAATACCGCCGGCTTCTTGCTCCGTCACTTTGGAATGGCGGATCGCATCAAGCAACGTCGTTTTCCCATGGTCGACGTGCCCCATGATCGTCACGACCGGCGGCCGTTCAACCAAATCTTCCGGCGCGTCGACAATTTCGATCGCTTCAAAGTTCGTCTCATCGATCGTCACTTTTTCTTCGACTTCAACCCCGTAATCCGAGCAGATGAGCTCGATGGCGTCTTTGTCTAAATCTTGGTTGATTGTCGCCATCACGCCGAGCATAAACAGCTTCTTAATAATTTCCGACGGTTCGCGGCCAAGCTTTTTCGCCAGTTCGGCCACGGTAAGCGAGCCTTCAAACGTAATTTTTTTCGGCAGCTCTTTTTCTTTTTTCGCCGGCTGCGGCGCTTGTTTTGCGGCTGGTGCTGCCTGCTTTTTCCCTTTCGCCGGCCCTTTTCCTTTCTTTTTCGCCGCTTGGAGCAGTTTCTTTTCTTGCTGTTGCGCCTCGGTTTTTTTCGTTTCCTTCCCTTTTGGCGCTCCCTTTTTCTTCGCCGGTTTCATTTTCGCCGCTTCTTTGCTGTCGTCAAAAATTTCCTCATCAGCAAAATCGGCCGCTTTCGCCGGCGTCGGCCGTTTCGGCTTCTCCGTTTTCTTTTCCGCTTTTTTCTCTTCTTTTTTCCCGGCGTTCGGGCGATATTGATGGTCGAGTTTTTCGACGACATCAGCCTCCAGCATCGCCATATGGTTGTTCACTTCAATGTTCATTTCTTTCAATTTATGAATAACGTCCTTGCTTGGCACGTTCTGTTTTTTCGCGTATTCATACACACGCATTTTCGACATACATTCACCCCCATTAAGATCGGTCGAGCATCGTCTGCAATTGGCGCGCAAACCCTTCGTCGGTGACAGCGACAACGACGCGGGCGTCCTTGCCGATCGCGCCGCCAAGCGTATACCGGTCCGGCACTTTGCAAAGCGGGACGCCATAAAACGTGCATTTATCCGTTACTTTTTTTTCGGTGTTGACCGATGCGTCTTGCGAAAGCAAGACGAGCCGCGCCCGGCCCCGCTGCACTTCTTTGACGACAAGCTCCTCGCCGGAGACGACTTTGCCCGCCCGCTGCGCCAATCCAAGCATCGATGCCCAACGGTTATGCTTCATGTCCGGCCTGTTTCTCCTTTTCCGCCAAGGCGAGCAATTCGTCATAAATCGCATCGGCGATGTCTGCTTTTAAATGGCGGGCCAAAATGTTTTTCTTTTTCGCCTGCAAAATGCATTCCGGATCAAGGGTAATATACGCGCCGCGCCCCGCCTTTTTGCCGGTCGGGTCGATCGACACTTCCCCCTCTTTCGAGCGGACGATGCGCACCATCTCCCGTTTCGGCTTCATCTCTCCAGTGACGACGCATTTGCGCAACGGAATTTTCTTTTGCGCTGCCATTTTTCATTCCCCCTCACTCGATTTCCGCCGATTGATCAAACGATGGGCCGTTTTCTTCGCTATTTTCATTATCGGCCGCCGCATCGCTGAAATCAAGCGAAGTGGTTGGCGCATGCGGATCAATGCCCATCTCCCGCGCTTCCGATTCGCTTTTAATATCGATTTTCCAGCCGGTCAATTTCGCCGCCAGCCGCGCGTTTTGCCCGCGTTTGCCGATGGCGAGCGACAGCTGATAGTCCGGAACGATGACCGTCGTCGCCTTTTGCTCTTCGTTGACAATGACGCGCAGCACTTTCGCCGGGCTTAACGCGTTGGCGACAAACTCCACCGGATCGGCCGACCAGCGGACGATATCGATTTTTTCTCCGTTCAGCTCATCAACAATGGCCTGCACGCGTTGCCCTCTCGGTCCGACGCACGCGCCGACCGGATCGACTTCCGGGTTGTCGGAGTGGACGGAAATTTTCGAACGGTCGCCGGCTTCGCGGGCGATCGATTTAATCTCGACCGTTCCGTCGTAAATTTCCGGCACTTCGAGCTCAAACAGCCGTTTCAACAGTCCCGGGTGGGTGCGGGAGACGAAAATTTGCGGCCCTTTTGTCGTTTTTTCCACTTTCGTAATGTATACTTTCAACCGGTCGTGCGGCTTATATGTTTCATTCGGCATTTGTTCGTTTGCCGGCAGGAGCGCCTCCGCCTTGCCGAGGCTGACGTAGACAAAGCGCGGGTCAACGCGCTGGACGATGCCGGTCATAATGTCCTCTTCACGGTCGACAAATTCGGCGTAGATGATGCTCCGCTCCGCCTCGCGCACGCGCTGGGTGACGACTTGCTTCGCCGTCTGCGCGGCGATGCGCCCGAAATCGCGCGGCGTCACTTCGAGCTCGACGACATCGCCGATTTGATAGTTCGGATTGATCCGCTGCGCGTCCTCAAGCGAAATTTCAAGGCGCGGGTCGGTCACCTCTTCGACGACATCTTTGCGGGCGAGCACGCGGATCGTGCCGGTGTCCATATTGAGATCGACGCGCACGTTTTGCGCCTGTCCGAAATTGCGTTTATACGCCGAAACGATCGCCGCTTCGATCGCTTCCATGACAACTTCTTTGCTGATGCCTTTTTCCCGCATCAAATCGGCTAACGCCTCAAGCAATTGCGTGTTCATGCAACAAAAATCCCCCTTTTGCGATTAGAAGAAAATGACGGCTAATCGGGCGCTTGCCACTTTTTCATACGGAATGGCGACCGTTTTTTGCCGTCCGCGGTCTTTGACCAACAGCGTCACGGTCGTTCCGTCAAAAGCGGTTAGTTCGCCTTCAAACTGCTTTTCTCCTTCAATGGGTTCATACGTTTTGATATATACATGTTTCCCAATGGCTTTGGCAAAATCTTTTGCCTTTTTCAGCGGCCGCTCCGCTCCGGGCGATGACACTTCCAAAAAATAGTTATGCGGAATCGGGTCGACTTCATCCAGCTTTTCGCTCAATTTTTCGCTGACAGCACCGCATTGTTCAATATCGACGCCATCGTCAGAGTCAATGAAAACGCGCAAAAACCAATTTTTCCCTTCCTTCACATATTCAATATCGACGAGTTCAAGCCCCATTTCGTCCAAGATCGGTGTGACGAGTTGTTCGACCGTTTCTGTCACCTTTTTGCTCATTGTGTTCCTCCTTACCGAGCAAACGTGCATGCATGGCATAATGAGAAAATCCCCTGCACAGGGCGGGGAATGAACGAGAGACGGGTGTCCATTCAAGACGAAAGAGTGGGTTTCCCCACTCTTTGCTTGCCATTATCTTTGCCAATTCCACTAAAACTATAACACATTGGGAAATATATTGCAACGGGAAACTGCCGCCCAGACGAAAGAGCGCTGTCCGCTTCCTTCAGCGGCGGCGTTTCCACTAAAACAGCGACAGCTGGTTATGGTCCGGAAGCGAGTCAAGGCAGCCGCGGCTTTCTAAGTACTCCAGCAGCGTTTTTGATACTTTGCCGCGCTGCTGCAAATCCTCCTTCGACAAAAACTCGCCTTCCTCGCGGGCGCGCACGATCGCCTGCGCCACGTTCGTCCCAAGCCCCGGAATGGCGTTGAACGGCGGAATGAGCGAATTGCCGTCAATGACGAATTCCGTCGCCTGCGAGCGGTACAAATCGATATTTTTAAAAGAAAATCCACGCTCGCACATCTCTAAGGCCACCTCAAGAACCGTGAGCAAGCTTTTTTCTTTCGCCGTCGCCTGAATGCCTTTGGCGTTGATTTCCTCAATCCGCTTGCGAATGGCGGCTGCCCCTTTGATCATGGCGTCAAGGTCAAAGTCCTCCGCCCGCACCGTAAAGTACGACGCGTAATACAAAAGCGGATGGTGCACCTTAAAGTAGGCGATGCGCACCGCCATTAACACGTAGGCGGCGGCGTGCGCTTTCGGGAACATGTACTTGATTTTTTTGCATGAATCGATGTACCACTCCGGCACGTCATGTTTGCGCATTTCTGCTTCAAACTCCGGCGTTAAGCCTTTTCCTTTGCGCACGGATTCCATGATTTTAAAAGCGAGCGACGGCTCGAGGCCGCGGTAAATCAAATAGACCATAATGTCGTCGCGGCAGCCGATGACTTCCGACAGCGTGCACGTGCCGTTTTGAATGAGCTCTTGCGCGTTGCCGAGCCACACATCGGTGCCGTGCGACAAACCGGAAATTTGCACGAGTTCGGAAAACGTTTTTGGCCTTGTCTCTTCCAACATTTGCCGAACGAAGCGCGTGCCAAACTCCGGAATGCCGATCGTGCCGACATTGCACATGATTTGCTCCGGCGTAACACCAAGCGGCTCGGTGCTGCTGAAAATGCCCATCACATCCGGGTCGTCGGTCGGGATCGTTTTCGGATCGATGCCGCTTAAATCTTGCAGCATGCGGATGACCGTCGGATCGTCGTGCCCGAGAATATCGAGCTTCAACAAATTGTCGTGGATCGAATGGAAGTCGAAATGGGTCGTCCGCCATTCGGAGGACGTGTCATCGGCCGGATATTGAATCGGCGTAAAATCGTAAATTTCCATATAATCCGGGACGACGATGATGCCGCCCGGATGCTGCCCGGTCGTCCGCTTCACCCCGGTGCAGCCAGCCGCGAGCCGGTCGATTTCCGCGCCGCGCAGCTGCAAATTATGATCGCTCGCATACGCTTTGACAAATCCGTACGCCGTTTTGTCGGCGACCGTGCCAATCGTCCCAGCGCGGTAGACGTTGTCTTCGCCAAACAGCACTTTCGTATAGTTGTGGGCGCGCGGCTGGTATTCGCCGGAAAAGTTCAAGTCGATATCCGGCACTTTGTCGCCTTTAAAGCCGAGAAACGTCTCAAACGGGATGTCGTGCCCGTCTTTTTTGTATTTCGTCCCACATCGCGGACAGTTTTTATCCGGCAAATCAAACCCTGAGCCGACCGAACCGTCGTTAAAGAACTCCGAATGCTTGCAGTTCGGGCAAACGTAATGCGGCGGCAGCGGATTGACCTCGGTGATTTCCGTCATCGTCGCGACAAACGACGAGCCGACCGATCCGCGCGACCCGACAAGATAACCGTCATCGAGCGATTTTTTCACCAGCTTGTGCGAGATCAAATAAATGACGGCAAAGCCATGGCCGATGATGCTTTTTAGCTCCTTCTCAAGCCGCTCTTCAACAAGTTTCGGCAACGGGTCGCCGTAAATTTCCTTCGCCCGCCGGTAGCTCATTTCCCGGATTTCCTCGTCCGCCCCTTCGATGCGCGGCGTATACAGCTCATCTTTGATCGGCTTGACATCGCCGATTAACGAAGCGATTTTTTGCGTGTTGTCGATAACGATTTCCTTCGCTTTTTCCGGCCCTAAAAACGAGAAGCAGTCAAGCATTTCATTCGTCGTACGGAAATACACATCCGGCAGCTCATGGCGGTTGAGCGGATTCGCCCCGCCTTGCGAATGGATTAAGATTTTCCGGTAAATTTTATCTTCTGGGTTCAAGTAATGGACGTTGCCGGTGGCGACGACCGGGATGTCAAGCTTCTCACCAAGGGCGACGATGCTGCGGATGATGTTTTTGATCACCTCTTCGTCTTTCACATAATCCATCTCGATGAGCGGTTTGTACACGTCCGGCGGATGCACTTCAAGAAAATCGTAAAAACGGGCGATGTCTTCGACTTCTTCCGGCGCCTTTTGGATCAAGTTGTCAAACAGCTCTCCTTTGTCGCAGCCCGAGCCGACAAGCAGGCCGTCGCGGTGCTTGACGAGCACGGAGCGCGGGATGCGCGGCACACGGTGAAAATATTGAATGTGCGACAATGACACAAGCTTGAACAAATTTTTCAATCCAGTCTCGTTTTGCGCCAACAGCGTCACATGGAACGGGCGCGCAAGCCGATAGGACGCTTCGCTGTGCGTGCGGCTGTTTAATTCGTCATGAAACAGTATGCCGCGCTCTTCCGCTTCCTTCAACAGCCGCATAAGCAAATGCCCGGTCGCCTCCGCGTCGTAGATGGCGCGGTGGTGCTGCGTCAATTCAATGTCAAATTTTTTGCACAATGTATTGAGCCGATGGTTTTTCAAATCCGGGTATAAAAAACGGGCCAGCTCGAGCGTATCGATGACTGGATTCGCGATTTTTCCGCGCCCCAGGCGAGCGAGACCCGCGTTTAAAAACCCGATGTCAAAGCTGGCGTTGTGGGCAACAAGCGTCGCATCGCCGGCCCAGTCAACAAAACGGGCCAACACGTCTTCCGGCTTCGGGGCGTCTTTCACCATCTCATCGGTGATCCCGGTCAGCTCCATCGTTGTCACCGACAACGGATGTCCAGGGTTGGCAAACGACATGAACCGGTCGATGATCTCGCCGTCTTTCACTTTCACCGCCGCCAGCTCAATGATCGTATTGTACACAGCCGACAGGCCCGTCGTCTCGACGTCAAAGACGACGTACGTTTCCTCCGAAAGACGGCGGTGCGTTTCATTGTAGGCGATCGGCACGCCATCGTCGACGATGTTCGCCTCAAGGCCGTAAATGACCTTCATGCCGTGTTTTTTCGCCGCGCTGTAGGCCTCCGGAAACGATTGAACAACGGCATGGTCGGTGACGGCGATCGCCGGATGCCCCCATTTTTTCGCTTGCTCAATGAGTTTTGTCACCGAGGTGACCGCGTCCATTTGGCTCATCGGGGTATGCAAATGGAGCTCGACCCTCTTTTCCCCTTCCGGCGCCGTATCTTGCCGTTCGTTTGCGGCGATTTCGTTCAAATCGTTGGCGATGATGACCAAATCACGGACGAACGTATCGTTTTGCACGCTGCCGCGCACTTTCACCCACATGCCTTTTTTGACGCCGCTCATGAGCTCGGCGTCCTCTTTGTCGCGCGAGAACATTTTGACTAAAATCGAGTTCGTGTAATCTGTGATTTTCATGGTCAACAGCGTGCGGCCGCTTTTTAATTCGCTCACTTCGGCGTCAAATACATAGCCTTGCACAACGACGCGCCGCTCTTCTTCGACGATCGTCTCCAGCCGCCGCACCGGCTCCTCGTCGCGGATCGGATAGCCGATGACAAGCGGACCGGACGGCGGCGCAGACGCGGCCTTTTCTTCTTCCCTCGCCAAATCGGTCAGTACAGCAAGCGCCCGCTCTTCGTCCTCTTGCTGTTTTTGCGCCAAAAACTGTTCCATTTCTTGTTTGGACGGCTCGATGCTGACGTCAAGCTGAAGGGGTGGAAACCCAAACGAAGCGTACACATCAGCGATTTTTTTGGCGAACCGCCGTTTGACCGCCAGCGCTTCCGCTTCATGGCGGGCGGCGACAAGCAACTTGTTTCCTTTCAGCTCCGGCGTCTGCCGGCTGAGCCAATCGACAAGCGGCGACATGCCTTCTTGCAGCTCGGCAAGGCAAAGCGGCCAATACGCCTGCACATCCTCCTCTGTCACGCGCGGCGCTTCAACCTCCATCGTATGGCGGACGGCGGCGATATGGCGGAACGCCGTTTGCAGCCGATCGACAAACGTTTTGTATACATGAACCGGCAGCACGTTGGCGAACTGAAAGTAAAAATGCCAGCTTTTCTCCTCTTTATCGATTACGACTTTGCGAATGGCGGCCTCACGAAAATGCGGCATCCATTCGTCCGACGTCATCTTCAGCTGCTCAAGCAGGATGAGAAACCGCTCTTTTTGCTCTTTTGTCACCATGACGTCCGTTTGTTCCCCTCTCAACATCATTCTCTTTCTATAATCAATCATACCATAACAAAAGCGCCGGCGAAAAAGACAGAATTCTTTTTCGCCAGCGCCGGCACTCATGATTGAAGGAGACGGCGCGCAGTGTCGACAAGCTCGCTGACCGGCACATCGAACGTCTCGCCTGTTTTCCGCACTTTTACTTCCACAACGCCTTCGCCCGCTCGCTTGCCGACGGTGACGCGGAGCGGAATGCCGATCAAATCGCTGTCGGCAAACTTCACCCCGGCCCGTTCGGGGCGGTCGTCATACAACACTTCAAACCCAGCCTGTCCGAGCTTTTCATACCACTCTTCCGCCAACGCACGCTGTTCATCGCTTTTTGCGTTCGCTGTCAGCAAATGGATGTGAAACGGCGCGACCGAAGCCGGCCACACGAGCCCGTGTTCGTCAGCAAACTGTTCGGCGATCGCGGCCACCAATCTTGATACGCCGATGCCGTAGCAACCCATGATCATCGTCTGCGTTTGGCCGTTTTCATCCAAATAGACGGCGTTCATCGCTTCGCTGTATTTTGTCCCCAGCTTAAACACATGCCCGACTTCAATGCCGCGGGCGAAGCGGATCGTCCCTTTGCCATCTGGAGACGGGTCGCCTTCTTTTACGAAGCGCAAATCGGCGTATTGACTGACGGCAAAATCGCGGCCCGGGTTGACTCCGATGTAATGGTATCCTTCCTCGTTCGCACCGCAAACGCCGTTGACGATGGCGGCGACAGCATGGTCCGCGATCACAGTGACGTCTTCGCTGACGCCGATCGGGCCGAGCGAGCCGATTGGAGCGTTCATCACCCGCTCCGTTTCTTCCGGCGTCGCCAATTCGACGACCGTCGCGTCGAGCACGTTTTTCACCTTCACCTCGTTCGCTTCATGATCACCGCGGACGAGAACGAGCACATAGCGGCCGTCCACATTGAACAAAAGCGATTTGATGCAGCGCTCCGGCGATATTTGTAAGTGCGAAGCGACTTCAGCGATCGTTTTTTGCCCCGGCGTCGCCACTTTTTTCAATTCGGCTGGCGGCTCATCGCTTTTTTCGTACGTCGCCACGACCGGCGCCATCTCGATGTTGGCGGCATAGTCAGACGCATCGGAGTAGGCGATCGTATCTTCGCCGATGTCCGAGAGCACCATAAACTCATGCGTATCTTTGCCGCCAATCGCCCCCGAGTCGGCGATGACGGCGCGGAAGTTCAATCCGCAGCGGCGGAAAATGTTCGCATACGCCTCATACATGTTGTTGTACGTTTCATCCAAGCTTTCTTTCGACGTATGGAACGAGTAGGCGTCTTTCATCATGAACTCGCGGCCGCGCAACAGCCCAAAACGCGGACGCTTTTCATCGCGGAATTTCGTTTGGATTTGATACAAGACAAGCGGCAGCCGCTTGTACGTTTTCACTTCGTCGCGGACGATCGCCGTGATCATTTCCTCATGCGTCGGCCCGAGGGCGAAATCGCGCTCGTGCCGGTCTTTTAAGCGCATCAGCTCCGGCCCGTACGAGTACCAGCGGCCGGACTGCTGCCAAAGCTCAGCCGGCTGCAAGGCCGGCATGAAGAGCTCCATCGCTCCAATCCGGTTCATTTCCTCGCGAATGATGGCTTCCACTTTTTGCAAAACACGCTGCCCAAGCGGCAAAAACGTATAGACGCCGCTTGCACTTTGACGAATGAAGCCGGCCCGCAGCAGGAGCTGATGGCTTTTCACTTCCGCATCCGCCGGCACTTCACGCAACGTCGGAATAAATGCTTGACTTTGTCTCATCCATTAGCCACCTCGTTTTCTCTCTATAGGAAAAATTTTTGAATGTCATTCCATGTCACAACGAGCATGAGCAGCATAAGCAGGGCGAAGCCGATAAAATGGACCATTCCTTCTTTTTGCCGGTCGACCGGCTTGCCGCGCACCGCTTCAATGGCGAAAAAGAGGAGCCGCCCGCCGTCTAGCGCCGGCAATGGCAACAAGTTGACAATCCCCAGGTTGATGCTTAAAATCGCGCCCCATTTCATCAAGTAGTAGATCCCGGACTCAGCAACTTTGCCGGTCGATACGGCGATGCCGACCGGTCCGGACAGCATGTCAAGCTGAAACTGGCCGGTGATCAATTGGCCGAGCCCCGTTACAATTTCCCGCGTCCAGTAGTACGTCTCAACCAGCCCTTGCTTGATCGAGCCCAACACCGATTTTTCCATCGGCTGATAGACGCCGATCAAGCCGATCGTCTCCCCTTGCACCGTTTTCGCCTCCGGAGTGACCGTCACACTCCGTTCTTTCCCATTCCGCTCAATTTGAAACTGAAGCGGTTCTCCCGGATGGGCGCGAATCGTGTTGACGATTTCCGTCCACGTTTCCATCCGTTCGCCGTTAATGGCGATCACTTCATCCCCTTGCTTCAAGCCGGCAGCGCGCGCCGCTCCTTCCGGCGTCAGCTCGCCGATCACCGGCTTGTCGACCGGATAGCCTTGCAAAAGGCCGATGATGATAAAGACAACGAGCGACAAGAGAAAGTTGGCGAGCGGTCCGGCCAAAATCGTCATCGTTCGCTGTCCGAGCGTTTTTGCCGCAAATTGGCGATGGTACGGGGCGATTTGAATCTCTTGGCGGTCGACGACGAAAAATGCCGGCTCCTTGACCGTAAACCGCTCGAACCGCTCGCCGTCCGTATAGCCGGTCACATACATTCCATGCTCTAAATCAGCCTCTTCCACTTCCACAACGCGGATATTCGGATAATCGTCCTTATGGTTGAGGACGATTTTTTCCACTTGGCCGCTGCCATCAAGCAAGAGGCCGACGACTTGCCCCCGCTTCAATTCAATCGTCTCCGGGTCTTCGCCGGCCATGCGGACGAAGCCGCCAAGCGGGAGAAGGCGGATCGTGTACACCGTTTCGTTTTTCTTAAACGAAAACACTTTCGGCCCGAAGCCGATGGCAAATTCGCGGCACAAAATGCCGGCCCGTTTTGCTAGCAACAAGTGGCCGAGCTCGTGAAAAAAGACGAGGGCACCAAAGACGATGATAAATGAAATGATCGATTCCAACGTTTCAACCACCTTTATGATAGTAGTGAGCGAACGTAGGCGCGCGCGTCCGCATCGATTTCGCGAATGTCCTCAAGCTGCGGATCGCTCACTGGCCGATGGCGCTCGAGCGCGCGTTCAATCCACTCCTCGATGGCCAAAAATGGAATGCGCCCGGCTAAAAACGCCGCCACCGCCTCCTCATTGGCCGCATTCAACACCGTCGGCAGCGAGCCGCCGCGCTTGCCAGCCTCATAGGCGAGACGCAAACAGCGATAGCGGTCGAAATCAACCGGGGCGAAATGGAGCGCCCCAAGCGAGATTAAATCAAGCGGCTTGGCGGACGGGAGCGGCAACCGCTTTGGATACGCAAGCGCATATTGGATCGGAACGCGCATATCCGGCTCGCCGAGCTGGGCCAACACGCTTGTATCGCGAAACGCAACGAGCGAATGGATGATGCTTTCTCGATGCAAAACGACCTCGATCCGCTCATACGGCAGCCCGAACAGCCAATGAGCCTCAATGACCTCAAACCCTTTATTCATCATTGTCGCCGAATCAATCGTAATTTTTGCCCCCATCGACCAGTTCGGATGGCGGAGCGCCTCCTCGACCGTCACATGAGCGAGCTCTCGGCGCGTCTTGTCGCGGAAGCTGCCGCCGGATGCGGTCAGAATGAGTTTGTCAACTTGTTCAATCTTTTCTCCTTGCAGACATTGAAAAATGGCGGAATGTTCGCTGTCAACCGGCAACAGCGGCACGCCGCGCCGCTTGGCTGCAGCCATGACGAGATGTCCGGCGACAACGAGCGTCTCTTTGTTGGCGAGGGCGATCGCTTTTCCCGCTTCAATCGCCTTCAGCGTCGGCACGAGGCCGACGCTGCCGACGACGGCGGTGACGACAACATCGGCTTGTGGGCAAACGGCCGCTTCAATCAATCCTTCCTCCCCGTACACGATCGCCGTCCGCCCGCGGTACTCGCGAGAGAGCACTTCATACGCATCGCGGTCAGCGACGGCGACAAGACTTGGGGAAAATTCAGCGATCAGCCGCCTCGCCGCCTCGATATTTTTCCCGACCGATGCGGCGGCCAAGCGGAATTCGTCCGGATGGGCGCGGATGACATCGAGCGTCTGTGTGCCGATCGATCCGCTCGCCCCTAATATACTAATATATTTCAATCGTTTCACTCCTCACCCACTTATCGTGCGATTTCAAGCAATATGTACAACAGCGGCAGCACGAACAGCAAGCTGTCAAACCGGTCTAAAATGCCGCCATGTCCCGGCAAAATCGCCCCGGAATCTTTGACGCCGTAATGGCGCTTAAATGCCGATTCGATCAAATCGCCGAGCTGACCGAACGCCGACAGCAGCAACGCGACGCCAAGCGCGGCCGCCAAACTGCCAAACGGCGCCGCCGCCCACTCGTAAATCGCAGCGACAACAGCCGCGGAAGCGATGCCGCCGATGGCGCCTTCCACCGTTTTTTTTGGGCTGATCTCCGGCCATAGCTTGCGCCGGCCAAACGCGCGGCCAAAGAAATACGCCCCAATGTCAGTCGCCCAAATGACAAACAAGGCATAAACGAAGTACACGAACCCAACCAAACGAACAGCGCCGAAACAGAAAAACCCTACGCCGACATAGACGACCGCCAAAACGACAAACGCCGCCTCATCGAACGAGAGCGCATTTTTCGTCACGACCGTACCGACAAGCAGCAAAAAAGCCAAAGCGGCGAGCACGCCAAATTTGGCGGTCCCAGACGCCAACCACTCGCCGCCGTAACGGGCGGGAACGAGCAACAGCCAAAGGGCGATCAATCCAGCCGCCCCGACAAACGACAACGGGTGCATCCCTTTCATCCGCAACAATTCAAACAGCCCAATCGTGGCCAATATATATGTTACTATTATAAACGGAAATCCGCCAAAAATAACAATCGGCAAAAAGAGCGCCGCCGCTATGACTCCGGTGATGATTCGCTGCTTCATCGCGCTGACACTCCTCCAAATCGGCGGTCGCGCCGCTGGTAAGCGGCAATCGCCTCTAAGAAATGTTGCTCCGTAAAATCCGGCCATAAGACATCCGTAAACCAAAGTTCCGTATACGCCAACTGCCAAAGCATGAAATTGCTCAAGCGAATCTCCCCGCTCGTACGGATGAGCAAGTCAGGGTCAGCGAGCCCGCTCGTCATCAAGTACGAGGAAATGAGCGGCTCGGTGATGTCTTCCGGCGCGAGCATCCCGCGTTCGACGTCTTTGGCGATCTGCTTTACGGCGGCAGTGATTTCCGCCCGGCTTCCATAATTAAGGGCAAAGTTTAACACGAGGCCGGTGTTGCCGCTTGTTTCCTCCACGGCTTTCTCGACCGCCCGGCGCGTATGATCGGGCAGCGCCTCCGTATGGCCAATCACTTGCACTTTGACATTTTCGGCCACGAGCTCGGGAAGAAACGTCGTCAAAAACTGTTCCGGCAGCTTCATCAAATAATCGACTTCACTTTTCGGACGTTTCCAATTTTCTGTCGAAAATGCGTAAAGCGACAAAATCTGAATCCCCAGCTCATTCGCAAAACGAGTGATTTTGCGCACAACCTGCATGCCTTCGTAATGGCCGGCCGCCCTCGGCAGCGCCCGCTTTTTCGCCCATCTCCCGTTTCCGTCCATAATGATGGCGACGTGGTTCGGCACCGGATGCCTGAGCACCTCTTCTTTCGTCACCGGGACGTCTTTCTCTTTTGTTTTTCGCATTTTATTGAACATACGAGTCCTCCGGGATCGTGTTTTGCCTTTCCATTATAGCAAAAAAACCCTCCATCAACATAGAGGGTTTGCATGGTTTTGCCTATACTTCCATCACTTCTTTTTCTTTTTCTTTTGTGATGGCGTCAATTTTGGCGATGTGGTCATCGGTCAGCTTTTGCACTTCGTCCGTGTAGCTGCGGAGCTCATCTTCCGTAATCTCGCCGTTTTTCTCGAGTTTTTTCAATTCATCGTTCGCATCGCGGCGGATGTTGCGCACCGCGACTTTCGCATCTTCTGAATACTTTTTGACAAGCTTCGCGAGCTCGCGGCGCCGTTCCTCGGTGAGCGGCGGAATGACAAGACGAATGACCGATCCGTCATTCGATGGCGTCAGCCCTAAATCCGATGCTAAAATCGCTTTTTCCATTTCTTTAATGGCCGATTTGTCGTACGGCTGAATGACAAGCAGCCGCGCTTCCGGCACACTGATGGAGGCCAGTTGGTTGATTGGCGTCGGCACGCCGTAATAGTCAACGGTTACTTTCTCAAGCAGCCCTGCGTTCGCCCGTCCGGCGCGAATGCTTGCCAGCTCGCGGGTGAACGCTTGCACCGCTTTATCCATCTTTTCTTTCGCCTGTTGGATCACTTGCTTTGCCATCGTTATTTCCCCCTTACGATCGTTCCGATGTTTTCACCTAACACAGCGCGTTTAATATTGCCTTCTTCCATAATCGAGAAGACGATGAGCGGAATGTTGTTGTCCATGCAAAGCGAGGAAGCAGTCGAATCCATGACGCCGAGCCCTTGCTTGATGACGTCCAAGTACGACAGCTCATCGTATTTGACCGCATTGGCGTCGACGTTCGGGTCGGCGCTGTAGACGCCATCGACGTTGTTTTTCGCCATTAAAATGACGTCCGCCTCGATTTCCGCCGCCCTGAGCGCCGCGGTCGTATCGGTCGAAAAGTACGGGTTGCCTGTGCCGGCGGCGAAAATGACAACTCGTTTTTTCTCAAGATGGCGAATCGCCCGGCGGCGAATGTACGGTTCAGCCACTTGCCGCATTTCAATCGATGTTTGCACCCGTGTTTCCACGCCGAGCTGCTCAAGGCTGTCCTGCAAGGCGAGGGCGTTCATCACCGTCGCCAACATGCCCATGTAATCGGCCGTCGCCCGGTCCATGCCCATTTCGCTTCCTGTTTTTCCACGCCAAATGTTGCCGCCGCCGACGACGATGGCGACCTCGACGCCCAGTTCAACGACTTCTTTCACTTGTTTGGCGATCGACTGAATGACCGCCGGATGAATGCCAAACCCTTGCTTTCCGGCGAGCGCTTCTCCGCTCAACTTTAACACGACGCGTTTGTATTTTGGCTGTTCCATGTCCAACCTCCATGATGCGAATCACTTTGAAAAACAGGGAACACGCGCGTGTTCCCTGTTGCGGTCCGTCATTGTTTTCTGACTTGGCTCATCACTTCTTCTGCAAAATTGTCTTGGCGTTTTTCGAGCCCTTCGCCGACTTCGTAACGGATGAACTGCTTGACTGTTGCTCCGTTCGATTCGACGTATTGGCGCACCGTCACATCCGGGTTTTTCACAAACGCTTGCTCGAGCAGGCAGACGTCTTCGTAAAACTTGTTCAACCGGCCTTCGACCATTTTTTCAACGATTTTTTCCGGCTTGCCTTCGTTTAAGGCTTGCTGCTTCAACACTTCGCGCTCATGCGCGATCTCTTCCTGCGGCACGTCGTCGCGCGAGACGTATTTCGGATGAAGCGCAGCAATGTGCATGGCGACATCTTTGGCGACGTCTTCGCTCGCATTGCCGGCTAATAACGTTAATACGCCGATGCGCCCACCCATGTGCAAGTACGCACCGAACGTTTCGCCGTCCGCTTTATTGACGACGGCAAAGCGGCGAAGCGTAATTTTTTCACCAATTTTGGCGATCGCTTCGTTGATGTAGTCTTGAACGGTCGAACCGTTGTCCATCGTTTGACCGAGCGCTTCGTCAAGCGAAGCCGGCTTTTGTTTCAGCAAGTGGGCGGCCAGCTCTTTGACAAGCGTTTGGAATGCTTCGTTTTTCGCAACGAAGTCCGTTTCCGAGTTCACTTCCAAAATGACGGCGGTATTGCCTTCCACCGCGATGTACGCCATTCCTTCGGCCGCGATGCGGTCCGCTTTTTTCGCCGCTTTGGCAATCCCTTTTTCGCGCAGCCAGTCGATCGCTTTCTCCATGTCACCGTTCGTTTCGGTGAGCGCCTTTTTGCAGTCCATCATGCCTGCGCCTGTTTTTTCGCGCAGTTCTTTCACCATTTGTGCTGTAATCGCCATAAAAAAATCCTCCTTCTCATTGTCCCGTATATGTATCGGTGCCGGCAGCGGCTCCCCGTTTTGCCCTTATTCGTTAGTATAGCCAAAAGTTGCTCATTTCTGTCTCAAAAAAAGGTGATAAAAGGCTTTCCCCTCTTATCACCTTTCTTGAGCATCGTTACTCTGCCGCGACGGCCGCTTCTTCGCCTTGTTTCGCTTCAAGCACTGCATCGGCGATTTTTGAAGTCAACAGCTTGACGGCGCGGATGGCGTCGTCGTTGGCCGGAATGACATAGTCAATTTCATCCGGATCGCAGTTCGTGTCGACGATGCCGATGATCGGGATGTTCAGCTTGCGCGCCTCCGCCACCGCGATCCGCTCTTTGCGCGGGTCGATGACAAACAACGCATCCGGCAGCTCTTTCATGTCTTTGATGCCGCCCAAAAACTTCTCAAGACGCTCTTTTTCTTTTTTCAAGCCGATGACTTCTTTTTTCGGCAGAACGTCAAATACGCCGTCTTCTTCCATTTTTTCAATTTCGCGCAGCCGTTTGATCCGTTTTTGGATCGTGGCGAAGTTCGTCAACGTGCCGCCGAGCCAGCGTTGGTTGACGTAAAACATACCGCAGCGTTCCGCTTCTTCCTTCACCGACTCTTGCGCTTGCTTTTTCGTGCCGACGAACAAAATTTTGCCGCCGTTCGCCGCCAATTCGCGAACGAAGTTGTATGCTTCCTCGACTTTTTTCACCGTTTTTTGCAAGTCGATGATATAGATGCCGTTGCGCTCCGTGAAAATGTATTTTTTCATTTTCGGGTTCCAACGGCGCGTCTGATGTCCAAAGTGGACGCCAGCTTCAAGCAGTTGTTTCATCGAAATAACCGACATGTATGCTCCTCCTGTTTCCTTAGTGGTTTTTGGTCCTCCGCCTGCCTCATCTTTCAGCAAGACTGGCTGAGCCAGCACCGTTGCTGAAATCATCAGGCGTGTGTATTCACACCATGAAAAATATATCACAACTATCAGCCGCAATCAAGCTGTTATTCGCCTATTGATCCGTTTTTTGCGCAAATTTGAGCCATAGCTCGACTTCCGTTTTCCCTTTGCCGAGCTGTTTGGCAATTTCTTCAACCGTCGCCCCTTCCGCATATAGACGGCGAGCGAGCTCACTCGCGTCGGCTGGTCGGGTGAATGAAAGTTCGAGCACATCCTTGACCGCTCCGATGTCTGGAAAATAGCCCGGAGCGGCGCTTGGGCGGCTTGTTTCTGCGCGTTTTCGGGTTTCTCCCCGCTCCGCCGGCTCGTTTTCTCCCTTTTTTGCTTCCGCCGTTCGCTTTTCGAACCCCGCTCCGATTTCACCGCCTCCTGCCCCCGGCATAGACGCCGTCTCTTCCCCGCTCGTGCCCCGTTGCACACTGGGCGCACTGTTCGTTTCCGGTGCAGAAACCAATGGAGCCGCTCCGCTGCCAAGCAATGAGTCAAGCTCAGCCAAAAAGCGCTCGTTTTCTTCCTTCCAGGCGGCGAGATAAGCGGTCATTGCTTCCTCGATCTCCTCGGCCCGCCGCTCCGCCTCGCCAAGCCGCGACAGACGGAGGAAAAGCACAATGATCAACCAAAACGACAAGGCGTGCAGCAGCAAACTGATCGTTAGCCAAAATGCCATCATGATGTTCACTATCCTTGAATGTCGATCGTTTTTCCTTTATAAGGGTGTCCTCCAAAACGGGACGCCTCCCCCTCGAGGCGGGCGCTCGTTCGTTTATCCGTCACCCGACGGCGCGCACGCTCCGCCCGCTTTTCACCGGCAGTTGCCATTTGCGCCTGCACCGCATATGAGTGTTGTTGCGTCGAGGCCTGAATCCTTTCCGCGTCGGGCGCTTTCGGCATGACGCTTTGCAATGCTGGAAGCTGGATGTCCATCGCTTTTTCTCTCCCCTCATTGCTCTTTTGCAAAAAAGCGGCGCAGTTTCCAAAGCGCTTTCGCATGAATTTGCGAAATTCTTGATGTCGACAAATGCAAAAGGCTCCCGATTTCTGTAAACGTCAGCTCCTCTTTGTAAAACAAACTGATGACGAGCTGTTCTTTTTCATTCAGCTGTCCGATGGCTTCAGCCAGCTTTTCGATCATTTCCTGCTTGACGATTTGCTCCTCGGGAAGCGGAGCGCGGTCGTCGCGAACCGAAAGCAGTCCTTCGTCTTCGTCGACGGTCGTCTGCCCGAGCGGCAGCCAATGGGAAAAAAACGTTTCACTCGCCGCCGCCTGCACTTCCTCTTCTGTCATCCCGAGCTCAGCGGCGATCTCTTTCGCCGTCACCGATCGCATATGCCGCTGTTCGAGCCGCTCGATAGCTTCCTCAATTTTTTTTGCCTTATCGCGCATGCTGCGCGGCAGCCAGTCTTCTTTGCGCAAGCCGTCTAAGATGGCGCCGCGGATGCGGAACGAGGCGTACGTGTCGAACTTCAAATCACGCGATGGATCAAATTTTTCCAACGCATCGTATAAGCCGACGAGTCCAAGGCTGACGAGCTCGTCTTTCGGCACGGAGCTCGGCAGCGTCGCCGAAAGCCGCTGCACGTGGTAGAAAACAAGCGGCATATAGCGCTGCACCAGCTCCTCGGCCGCGTGGCGGTCACGGCCGTTGATCCATTCATCCCAGTATTTCCGTTCTTCGCCTTTTAGCGCGCTTCCCATCATTCTCCCCCTTGCCTTGCGGAAACGGCGCATCCCGGTCATATTTCCTTTATTTCTTGAGCGGCGGTGCGGATGGAGAGCACGCCCGTCTGCGGATTAAATTCGATCGTGCGGCCGCTATGGCCCCCGACATCTTCGGCGACGACCGGAATGTGAAGCCGCTCGAGCTGCTTTTTCACTTCCTCCACATTGCGCGCGCCGATGCGCATCATATCGCCGCCAGCTGTCGAAAACGAAAACATTTGCGCCCCGCCGGCCAGCTTCGCTTTCAGCATCCCTTTCCGCCCGCCGGCGGCAATGACGAGCTGAGCGAGCGCCTCGACCGCCGTATCAGCGTATTTGGCCGCATTGATGACTCCGCCGCGCGCCATCGAGGAATGCGGAAGCATGACATGCGCCATGCCGGCAACCGCCTTGCCTGCATCGTAAATGACGACACCGACGCACGACCCGAGTCCGCATGTGCGGATGACATTCGGCGCTATGACGACCTCCATTTCCGCAATGCCGATTTTGACAGCCTGCGCTGTGCTCATAGACCATCCACACCTAGCGCTCGAAAGATGGTGGAAAACGACTCGGGGTCAGGTAGAAGAAAGAAATGGCCGTTGATGCTTTCATCCGGGCGCCGTTCATCGTAAATGGCTGTGTCAATCAAAATGGCGTAATCGCCAACACGCGACAGCTCAAGCAATCCGAACGACAGCACAGCTCCAATCATGTCGATGGCCAATGCCGGCACGGACGGGTGCAAGTTGAGCCGCGTAAAGTCAGCCAATGCCGACAAATACGAGCCGGCTAAAATATTGCCGAGCTCCTGAAGCGCCGAGCAGCCAAGCTCATGGGCTTCTCCTTGAAACGAAAATGAGTCATCGCCAATCATCCGGCGGACAAACCGTTCAGCCTGTTCAGGCGGCAGCACGAAAAACATGTTTCCCGGCGCTTCTCCTTCGATGCGCAAATAGACGCACGCCACTACTTGTTCCGGTCCACCGATTGATTCCATCATTTCGGCAAACGTCGCAATTTGAACGCGCGGCACCGCCATTTCAATTTTTTTGTTTAGCAACGTCGACAAAGCCGTCGCCGCGTTGCCGGCGCCAATGTTGCCGATTTCGCGCAAAATGTCAATATGCATCCCCGTCAAGTTGCGAATATCGTCCAATGTCAACGCTCCTCTCCACGGGTTATCGGTCGAGCACTTTCGCCAAATCGAGCAAAATGAGGAGCCGATTCTCCACTTTCGCCACGCCGTCGATGTAACTTGCCTCAACGGAGCCAATTGCCTCTGGCGGCGGTTCGATGCTTTCCGCCGGCAGATCAAGGACATCATTCGCGGCATCGACGATGAGCCCGACTTCCATATCCTCAAGAGCAACGATAATGATCCGCGTCTGCTCCCCATATGGTTCGGGGGCAAACCCGAACCGCTCGCGCAAATCGATGATCGGCGTCACAACACCGCGCAAGTTGATGACCCCTTTTACATAATGGGCCGTCCCCGGCACGCGCGTGATCGGCTGCATTTTCTCGATTGAACGGACATGCTGCACCGGCAGAGCATATTCTTCTTCTTTCAGGCGAAACGCAATCACTTTCCAGTCTGCTTGCACGCTGGCCGTCATCCAATCCTCCCCCTTTTTTTCGACATGCCACTGAAAACGGCAGATCAACGCCATAGGCGCCCCCCGCACCGACGCGGCCATCTCCTACTTCACGAGCGCGTTGCAGTCGATAATCAGCGCCACTCGGCCGTCTCCTAAAATCGTCGCCCCCGAGATGGCAAAAACCGAAGATAAATAGTTTCCTAGCGATTTCAACACAACTTCTTGCTGCCCGATAAACGAGTCGACCGCCAGCGCCGCCAGTTTTTCCCCTTTCCGGACGATCACGACCGCCACCGCATCTTCGTCATCGGCCGCTCCAGGAACAGCGAAGACGTCTTTCAGGCGGACGAGCGGCACGATTTTGCCGCGAAAATCGATGACCGGCTGGTTGTGGGCGGAAAAAATCTCTTCCTTTTTCACCAGCGCCGTCTCAATGATCGATGACAGCGGAATCGCGTACGTTTCCTCGGCGATTTGAACGAGCAACACAGAAATGATCGACAATGTGAGCGGCAGCTGAATCGAAAAGAGCGACCCTTTTCCAGGCTGCGAATCGACCGAAACGGTGCCGCCGAGCGACTCAATCGTGCTTTTGACGACATCCAAACCGACGCCGCGGCCGGAAATGTCAGAAACTTGCTCAGCGGTCGAAAAGCCGGGAGCGAAAATAAGCTCGTAAATTTGCTGATCGTTCAAATGCTCCGCCGCCTGCGGCGAGACAATGCCGCGGCTTTTCGCCTTTTGCAGCACCTTCTCCCGGGAAATGCCGGCGCCGTCATCCTCGATTTCAATAAAGACATGGTTGCCGCTATGGTACGCTCGCAATTGAACAGTCCCTTCTTCCGGCTTTCCGCGCGCCGCCCGGACGTCCGGCGCTTCGATGCCGTGGTCGAGCGCATTGCGGATCAAATGGACAAGCGGGTCGCCGATTTCATCGATCACCGTCCGGTCAAGCTCCGTATCCGCGCCGATGATGTCAAGGCGCACCTTTTTGCCGAGCTCGCGGGCGAGCTGGCGCACCATGCGCGGGAAGCGGTTGAACACCGTTTCGACCGGCACCATGCGCATATTTAAAATGATCGTCTGCAAATCGCTCGAGATGCGAGACATCCGCTCGACCGTTTCCGTCAATTCGGCATGGTTCAGCTCGCGGGAAATTTGCTCAAGCCGACCGCGGTCGACAACCAATTCTTCAAATAAGTTCATCAACCGATCGAGCCGTTCAATGTTGACGCGGATCGTTTTCGTCGCCTGTTTCGCTGTTTGTTTTTCCGGCGCCTCTGCTTCGGCCTGAACGGCCGCCGCCTGCTCCATAGCGGCCGGTTGTTGGGGCGCAGCCGCTTTCTCGCTTTCTGCCGACGGTTCGCCGATCGATAGCATAGACACCTTGACCTCATCAATTTCCGAAATGCCCATCAGCCGCTTTTGCAACTCATCGGCTGGCGCTTTGGATACGACCGTAACGAGAAACTCCCGGTCAAACTGTTCTTCCTCCAGCATCTCGACCGGCGGCGTTGCTTTCACAATTTCTCCGACTTCATTCAGCTGTTCAAACACCATATAGACGCGCGCCGCTTTCAACAAGCAATCATCGCGAAGCCGAACACGGATTTCGTAGACGGAAAATCCCTGCTCCTTCGCCTGCTCGAGCACGTGGTATTCAAATTCTCCATACGCATGTTCAAGGGGCGGTTCTTCCCTTGCTGCCTGCTTGTTCGGCATTTCCCCTTGCTCGATTCGTTTCAGCTGTTCGACTGTTCCCCTTACATCGCGCGTTCCGTCGCCGCCTGCAGCGATGGAGCTGATCATCGCCTCCAAATGGTCGACGGCCTCAAAAATGACGTCAAGCAATTCCGGGGTAACGGAAAGCCGCCGATTGCGGATGCCATCGAGCACGTTTTCCATTTGGTGCGTCAAATTGGCCAAATCTTCAAATCCCATCGTGGCGGACATGCCTTTCAACGTATGGGCCGAACGGAAAATATCGTTCACCACAGACATGTCCTCCGGAGTTTTTTCAAGTTCCAACAGCCGCTCGTTGATTGCCTGCAAATGTTCTTTGCTTTCATCAATAAACAAATCCAAATATTGGCTCATGTCCATGCCGTTTCCCCCTTACTCCCCGATCGATTGGACGATGGCGGCGGCGATGCTGTCAAGCGGAGCGATGACATCAACGACGCCAGCCTCGATCGCCGCCCTTGGCATCCCAAAGACAACGGCTGTCTCGCGCGCTTCCGCGATCGCTTTTGTGTTCCCGCTTTCCTTCAGCTTTTTCAACCCCGCCGTTCCGTCGCTTCCCATCCCGGTCATGATCACCGCGATTTTCCGACAGCGGCGAATGGCAGCGAGCGACTCGAACAACACGTCAACAGCCGGACGATGGCCGGCGCGCGGCGGCGATTCGTCGAAGCGGGCTTTCAGCGCGCCGCCTTCTTCGCGAACGATGAGATGGATGCCGCCTGGCGCGATATAGGCGGTGCCATTCCGCAGCACTTCCCCGTCTTCCGCCTCCTTGACCGTGATCGCGGCGAGCGCATCAAGCCGGTTGGCGAGCGATGTCGTAAATCCTTTTGGCATATGCTGGACAGCGACGACCGGAGCGGCTAGATCGGGCGGAAGCTGCGTCAGCACCGTCTCGAGCGCGCGCGGGCCGCCGGTGGAAGTGCCGACAGCGACGATGGCCTGTTGCGGCCGCGCCGCCGCTTTGAACGATGGGCGCCAAGACGGACGTTGGCGGCGCGGGGCAGTCAAGGCAGCCACGTTCGCTTCGCTCGCGTGCAACACTTTGCCAATCAGCTCGTCCTTCACTTTGTACAAATCAAGCGAAATCGGTCCGGACGGCTTGGCGACAAAGTCGACCGCCCCGTACTGCATGGCGGCGATCGTGTTTTCCGCCCCTTCGGTCGTCGTGCTTGACACCATGACGACCGGCACGGGATGGTCCCGCATGATGCGCTGCAACGTTTCGAGTCCGTTCATGACCGGCATTTCCACATCAAGCGTCACAACATCCGGCCTTAGGGCGGCGATTTTGTCGAGCGCCTCCCGGCCGTTGCGAGCTGTTCCGATGACTTCGAGGCGCGGATGTTCGGACAAAAAATCACTGATCCATTTGCGCATAAACGCCGAGTCATCGACGACAAGCACCTTGATCGTCTTCATTTTCCGTCTCTACCTTTCTAGCAAAAGTTGACGCAGCTTCGCAAAAAAGCGGGGAGCCCGCTCCGGCTCTTTTTCTCCTCCCGCCGCATAGCGGCATGCCATTTGACGCACTGCCCGGCTCGCCTTCGCCGCCGGATCAAAGAGAACAAACGGCGTTTGCCGGACGACACAGCGCGCGACAGTCCGGTCTTCAGGAACGACGCCAAGCAAGGCGATGTCTTTATGGAAAAACCGGCTGGCGGCATGCTGCAGGCGCGAAAAGACGCCATATCCTTCCCGCTCGCTGCCGGCGCGGTTGACGATGACGGAAAACGGCGCCTCGCTGCCGGCGGTGTGCATATATTTCATCATGGCGTACGCATCCGTCATCGCGGTCGGCTCCGGCGTCGTGACAATAAACACATCGTCGACGGACTTTAAAAAATACAATCGTTCTTCTGAGGCACCCGCCCCCATATCGAAAATGAGATAATCATATCGCGACGCCACCGTCTGCAGCTCGGCCAACAAATAGTCGATAGCGGATCGATCGACACTCAACCATTGCGCGGCGCCCGTCCCCCCAGCAATATACGATAGATGCTCCGGTCCGCTTTTTACCAGCTCTGCGAGCGGCAACCGCGCGGAAAACCAATCCGCCAACGTCAATGGCGACGACTGGCCGAGCAAAATGTCGATGTTGCCCATGCCGATGTCCATATCAAGCAGCAAGACGCGAAACCCGAGCTTCGAGAGCGACAGCGAAAAATTGAGCGAAAGGTTTGACTTGCCGACTCCGCCTTTCCCGCTCGTCACCGCGATGGTCCGCGGCCCCGCCGCCGGCGTCAGCCGGCGGCCCAGCTCATAGCGCAGCCGTTCTGCTTGATCGCTCACCATCGCTCCGCCCCAAACAGCAGATGAACGAGCCGGTCTGCGGACGCTTCCACCATGTCGTCCGGCACATTTTGCCCGTTCGTGAAATAGGCGGCGGCAAGCCGGCTGTCAAGCAACACATTGACGATCGTTCCAAACGAGTCCGTCTCATCGAGCTTCGTCACGATCAGCCGATCGATCGGCAGGCGGGAAAAGTGGTTGTAAATGGTTTTCATATCGTCATACTTTCCGGTGGCGGCGAATACAAGAAACGTTTCCGTTTCGCTGTCAAACTCGAGCGTTTGCTGCAGTTCATCCACGTATTGCGGGTTGCGGAAGTTGCGGCCAGCCGTATCGACGAACACGAGATCGCAGCCGGCCAATTTCCGCTTCGCCGTCCGAAAATCGTCGGCATTGTAGCATACTTCCAACGGAGCGTGCAAAATGTCGGCATACGTCTTCAGTTGGTCGATGGCGGCGATCCGATACGTGTCGGCCGTGATGAACCCGACTTTTTTTCCTTGCTCGAGGACGGCGCGCCCCGCCATTTTGGCGAGCGTTGTCGTTTTTCCGACCCCGGTCGGGCCAAGCAAAATCATATACTTTTTTTGCTCCGCTGTTTTGACAAACGGAAGCGTCGACAATAGATCGCGCACCGCTTCTTTCGTCCAGGCGGAGACCGCAGCGGGCGACCGGCCGTCTTTGTCGGCATACCACCGTTCAAGCAGGCGATCCATCACTTGGCGGACGTACACATCCGCCATCCCTTGCCGAACGAGGCGCCGTTCCGCTTCCGCAAGCGGCGGAGGATATAGCAGCGAAGACGAGCGGGCGTTGAACTGACGGATGAGCGCCTTGACTTCCTCGATCTCACGGGCAAGCGAGCCGTCTTCCTCCCGCTCGGCCGCCGGCAAAGGGGCAAAGGACGCGGCGGCATCCGGCTGGCGCAGCGGCAGTGGATCCGGATCGACGCCAGCCAACACTTCGATCTTTTTTTTCGCAAACAGACCGAAAAATCCGCCGGTCTGCACGACTTTCGAGTGCAAAATGACGGCGTCGCGGCCAAGTTCAGCGCGAACCATTTTCATCGCTTCGTTCATGGACGGGGCGACAAATTTTTTCACTTTCATTCGATTTCCACCATCCCCACGCTTTGAACTTCGACATCCGCTTCAAGCTCGTTGTACGACAGCACCGGAACAGTCGGAAAATGGCGCTCGGTCAGCTGGCGGACGTACATGCGCACCGCCGGGGAGCAGAGCAAAATCGGCGTCTGGCCGGCGAACGGATAGCGTTCAAGCGCCGCGGCGACCGCTTCCACAAACGCCTGCGCCCGCGCCGGCTCGAGCGCCAAATAGCGGCCATGCTCTGTTTGCTGCACGGCGTCGGCGATCGTTTTTTCCGCCCTGCCCGACAGCGTAATGACGCGCAGCGGCTCGCCCGGCACGGCGTACTGCGAGGTGATTTGCCGAGCCAACGCTTGGCGGACGTATTCCGTCAACAAATCGGTGTCGCTGGTCAGGCGGGCAAAATCGGCAAGCGCCTCAAAAATGAGCGGCAAGTTGCGGATCGACACTTTCTCTTTCAGCAGCTTGGCGAGCACTTTTTGCACGTCGCCGACAGACAGCGGATTCGGCGTCACATCGTCGACAAGCACCGGATACGATTCTTTTAAATGATCGATCAGCTGCTTCGTTTCCTGGCGCCCCAGCAGTTCGTGGGCATGGGCTTTCAGCACCTCCGTCAAGTGTGTCGAGACGACCGATGGCGGGTCGACGACCGTATAGCCAAGCATTTCCGCCCGGTCTTTTACGGTCTCGGAAATCCATTTCGCCGGCAGACCAAACGCCGGCTCAATGGTGTCAATGCCATCAATCGAATCGTCGTCAACTCCGGGGCTCATCGCCAAATAATGGTCAAGCAGCAACTCGCCGCGCGCCACTTCCTCGCCTTTCACTTTGATCCGGTATTCATTCGGCTGCAGCTGAATGTTGTCGCGGATGCGCACAACCGGGATGACGATGCCGAGCTCGAGCGCGAGCTGACGACGGATCATGACGATCCGGTCAAGCAAATCGCCGCCTTGATTGGCGTCAGCGAGCGGAATGAGCGCATAGCCGAACTCAAATTCAATCGGATCGATATGCAACAGTTGGATGACGCTTTCCGGGCTTTTCAATTCGTCGGCGGCTGCCATCTCCTCTTCCGGGCCGGCCAATGCCGCTTCTTCTTGCTTTTGCCGCTCGATAAATCGGTAGCCGCCAAGCGCCAGCAGCCCCGCAATCGGCATCGTCAACAAGTCGTTGATCGGCGTAAACAAGCCGAGCAGGAAAATCGTTCCTGCCGTGACGTACAACATTTTCGGAAAGGCGAACAGCTGGCGCATAATATCGCCGCTCAAGTTGCTGTCGGACGCCGCCCGGGTGACGATGATGCCGGTCGCCGTGGAAATCAACAGCGCCGGAATTTGGCTGACGATTCCGTCGCCGACCGTCAAAAGCGTATAGCGCTTCGCCGCCTCAGCCATGTCCATTCCTTGCTCGATGACGCCGATCACCATGCCAAACAGCATGTTGATGACGACGATAATGATGCTGGCGATGGCGTCGCCTTTCACGAACTTGCTCGCTCCATCCATCGCGCCGTAAAAGTCCGCTTCTTGGGCGATTTTTTCCCGCCGCTGCCGGGCTTCTTGCTCCGAAATCATCCCGGCGTTTAAATCAGCGTCAATGCTCATCTGCTTGCCGGGCATTGCATCGAGCGTAAAGCGGGCCGCCACTTCAGAGACGCGCTCCGCTCCTTTTGTGATGACAATGAACTGAATAATGACCAAAATCAAAAACACGACAAACCCAACGACGACATCGCCGCCAACGACGAACGTCCCGAACGTCTCAACGACGCCGCCGGCCTCCCCTTTGCTTAAAATCGAGCGGGTGGTTGACACGTTCAGCCCGAGCCGAAACAACGTCAGCACTAAAAGCAATGACGGAAAAATGGAAAACTCAAGCGGCTCTTTCGTGTTCATCGCCGTCAGCAATACGAGCAAGGCCAGTGAAATATTGATGATGATCAATACACTCAACAGCCACGTCGGCAGCGGGATGACGAGCATGGCGACGATGAGCACGACAAGAAACAATACGGATAAATCTTTGATTTGCGCTTGCATTGTTTTCTCTCCTTGTTGCTACACGTTTCCCTTGAGCCGATAGACGTACGCCAAAATTTCCGCCACTGCCTTAAAAAACGCCTCTGGAATCATGTCGCCGACTTCCGTCTGGCGGTAGAGCGCCTGCGCCAACGGACGGTTCTCAACGGTAACGACGCCGTGGGCTTTCGCCACTTCCTTGATTTTCAACGCCATATAATCCGCCCCTTTCGCGACGACGACCGGCGCTTCCATCTTGCCGTCTTCATACTTGAGGGCAACGGCGTAATGCGTCGGGTTCGTAATGACGACGTCCGCGTTCGGCACTTCCTGCATCATCCGCCTCATCGCCATCTCGCGCTGTTTTTGCTTGATGCGCGATTTGATGAGCGGATCGCCTTCCGTCTTTTTGTATTCATCTTTAATGTCCTGCTTGGACATGCGGATGCTTTTTTCAAATTCAAACCGCTGATACAAGTAATCAAACAGCGCTAAAAACAAGAGCGCCGCCGCGGCGTACAGCCCCATTTTCACCGTCAAGCCGCCGACGACAGTCAAAGCCGCACCCGGCGTCTTGGAAACGAGCGCCGCAAGCTCGCTTCGTTCGGCCAGCAGCGCGGCGAACACGACCGCACCGATGATTCCAGATTTTAACATAGATTTCAACAGCTCGACCAAGGCGCGCAACGAAAACAGCCGTTTCATTCCTTGCACGGGATTAAGGCGGTTCCAATCCATTTTTAACGGTTCAACGGTAAACAAGGCGCCGATTTGCAAAAAGTTGGCCAACCCAGCCGCCAGCACTGCGGCGGCGAACAGCGGCGCCAAAAGCAAGGCCGCATGGGAAAGCCAGTCAAGAAACAGCCGGTGAAGTGAGTCAACCGTCAACGAAGCGGACGCGTAATCGGACAAGGCGCGGGCGAACAACCGCAACAGACCGTCCCGCTCGTACGCCCCGGCCAAGGACAAAGCAAGAAACGAAGCAAGCAACACGGAAGCGGAGACGACATCGCCGCTTTTGGCCACCTGCCCTTTTTCCCGCACTTCTTGCCGTTTGCGAGGCGTCGCTTTTTCCGTTTTTTCCCCAGCGAAAAATTGCAAATCGAGCCGCCACTCGCCCATCTTATCCGCCCCCCAACAGCCGCATAAACTCGCGCAACGAGGCAAACATGAAGTGAAATACGCTGCGCGCCGCGAGCAATATTCCCCCAACCGCCGCCAAGAGGAGCAAAAACGCCGCCGCCGTTTTGGCGGAAAAACCGACCGCGAAAATGTTCATTTGCGGCACCGCGCGGGCAATGATGCCAAGCGCCACGTCGACTAAAAAGAGCGATCCGACAAGCGGGGCGGCCATTTGCACAGCGGCGGCAAACATGGCAGCGAACACCCGCACGACGTACTCCACCGCCTGCCCGTCGGCGATGTGCGGCAAGCGGTCAAGCGGCAGCCAATGATAGCTGTAAAACATGCCGTCAAGCAGCAAATGGTGCCCGTCAAGCATAAGCAAAAGCAAAAGCGCCAGCAAATGAAGATATTCGCCAAGCAGCGGGCTTTGCGCTCCGGTTTGCGGGTCGATGACGTTGGCGATGGCAAACCCGATTTGAAAATCGATCAAGCCGCCGGCGATTTGCACCGCCGCCATGAGGATCGCCGCCAGCAACCCAAGCGCCAGCCCGACAAGCGCCTCTTTTACGACAAGCAATACGTACACGCCGTCAAGCGCCAACACCGGTTTGGGCATCGCCAAAAACAACAGCCAGCTGAACAAAAACGCCAGTCCGACTTTATACGAAGCCGGCACGGTCCGATAGGAAAACAGAGGCATCGCCGCGAGAAATGAAGCGGCGCGGACAAAGACGAGCAAAAACGCCGGAAAATAAGTCCATACTTGTTCCATCGCCGATCAGCCTATAAACGAAGCAAGATTGTTGAAAATATCGTGCGCGTACGACACCATTTTCGAGAGCATCCACGGCCCAAAGAACACAAGCCCAAGCAAGACGGCGACGATTTTCGGCACAAACGCGAGCGTCTGCTCTTGAATTTGCGTCGCAGCCTGAAAAATGCTGACGACAAGCCCGACGGCAAGGGACAACAACAAGAGCGGCCCGCAGACGACAAGCACGATATACACGCCTTGTTCAGCAAGGCGGATGATGAAATCGGCACTCATAAACGCCACCTATCTTTATTGAAAACTTTGCAACAATGATTTGACGACCAAATGCCAGCCATCAACAAGGACAAACAATAAAATTTTAAACGGCAGCGAAATCATCACTGGCGGCAGCATCATCATTCCCATCGACATTAAGACGCTGGCGACGATCATGTCGATGACTAAAAACGGAATAAAAATCATAAAGCCCATTTGAAACGCCGTTTTCAACTCACTGATGGCAAACGCCGGCACGAGCGCGGTCATCGGGATGTCGTTGACCGTTTTCGGCTGTTTGGCGCCGCTGTACGATAAAAACAGCGCCAAATCTTCCTGCCTTGTGTATTGGCTCATAAACTGCTTCAGCGGAACAGCCGCCCGTTCGTACGCCTCCTCCAAATCAATTTTGTCAGCAAACAGCGGCTGCAATGCCTGGTCGTTGATTTCTTTCCAGGTTGGCGCCATAATGAAAAATGTTAAAAACAGCGCGAGCCCGACGAGCACTTGGTTCGGCGGCATCTGCTGCGTGCCGAGCGCCGTGCGCACAAACGACAAAACGATGACGATGCGCGTAAAACATGTCATCATAATTAAAATGCCGGGAGCGATCGACAACACGGTGAGCAGCAGAAGAAGCTTCACCGCTGTCGACACGTGCTCGGGAGCCATCGAATCAAACATATGGACAAATTCACTCATCGCCCGCCGTCCCTTTCTTCTTCAACCGATTGAGCCACTCGTTTCGCTTTTCGGCCATTTGCTTCATCTCCTCAGCCAACAGCGCCGAAAACGATGACAGCGAACCTCTTTTCCGCTTTGATTTCACCGTCCACCCACCGCGAAGGAGGGAGCCAAGCCGGTCGAACTCCGCCATCCGTTCCAACCGTTCGCGATGCTGCGCTAACAACTCATTGATTTCGTCTTCATCTTCAATTTCCTTAAGCAACTGAATCGAATCGCCGACGCCGATGACGAGCAGCCGGCGGCCGACTTTAATCAGCTGCACAGAGCGGTTCGCCCCGACGCTTGTTCCCCCAAGGTGCTCGATGGCGCCTTTTTGGCCGGAAACGAACAGCTGACGGCGGGAAAGCCATTGAAACAGCGCATAAAGAAGGAAGAGAACAAAGGCGGTCGCGCCGATGAGCCGAAGCACATCGGAAGCGGAAACCGCATCAGCGGCTTGATTCGCTGTCTGTTTTGTCTGTTGCCCGGAAGGAGCTGACGGCCCGCATGAATCGGGATGCTGCAGGCAGTCGGCGACCGTCGGGCTTTGGGCGGCCGATGCCGGCACCGGCCCTAAAGCGATGGATGCTGCCAGCAAAACGGCCGCCCAGCGCCAGATTGCCATAGTCTCCACCTCTGATCGCTCACCCGATCGTTTTGTTGATCGCTTCGATGACGCGGTCCGCTTGGAACGGCTTGACCACAAAATCTTTCGCCCCGGCTTGAATGGCATCAATCACCATTGCCTGCTGCCCCATCGCTGAGCACATAATGACTTTGGCGTTGCTGTCGATTTTTTTAATTTCCTTGAGCGCCGTAATCCCATCCATCTCCGGCATCGTAATATCCATTGTCACTACATCAGGCCGCGTTTCCTTGTATTTCTCGATCGCCTGCCGCCCATCGGCCGCTTCGGCGACGACTTCATGTCCGTTTTTCGTCAAAATGTCTTTAATCATCATGCGCATAAATGCCGCATCATCAACGACAAGCACTCTTGCCATGTCCCCTTACCTCCCAAACGCCTGTTTATTTTAGCCGTGTTAACCGATCGCTTTGGCTGATGATGTCCGTGATGCGGACGCCGAAATTTTCATCGATGACGACAACCTCGCCTTTAGCGATCAGCTTGTTGTTGACAAACACGTCGACCGGTTCGCCGGCCAGCTTATCGAGCTCAATGATCGATCCAGTCGACAGCTGCAAAATTTCCTGCACTGAACGCTTCGTCCGTCCGAGTTCAACCGTCACCTGCAGCGGCACATCAAACAGCAGCTCCAAATTGCGCGCCTCCGTTGCCGCAAGCGGCGGGGCATCGAACTCGACGAAATCGGCGGTTTGAATATGCCGCGCGGTTGCACCATCCCTCTCCTTGTCCGCGCGCCCAGCCGGCGGTTCATCCGTCGCGCGGCTCGCCGCTTCTGAAACGGCCGCACCGCTGTTCGCCTGAGCGTAAGTCGGAACAGGATGCGGCTCGCTAAACGGCCGCGCATCCGCCGACGGCTTGGGATTGACTTCCGCGGTCCCCGGCTCCTCAAGCGACGAGCCGAGCAATTGGGCAACCAATTCTTTCGCGAAATCGATCGGCAACAGCTGCATAATGCTTGAGTCGATCAACTCGCCGATTTTCAGCCGAAACGACACTTTAATGAAAAAATCTTCGTCCGGCAAATATTCCATCCCTTTTCCTTCCGCCAAATCAAGCAGATGGAGCGTCGGCGGGGAAATATCGACCCGCTTGCCAAAGACGGTCGACATCGACGTCGCCGCCGAGCCCATCATTTGATTCATCGCTTCTTGAACAGCGCTCAGCTGAATCTCTCCGAGCGGGCCATCGGCCGCCGTTCCGTCGCCGCCAAGCATTAAATCAGCGATAATCGCCGCGTCTTGCTGCTTAATGACAAGCAAGTTTGTTCCGAGCAGTCCTTCCGTATAGTTGACTTGGATGGCGACATATGGCTGTGGAAATTCATCGGCGACGCTTGTGCGCTCGATAATGGACACGCTTGGCGTCGTAATTTCCACCTTTTGGTTCAATAACATTGACAACGCGGTAGCCGAACTGCCGAAAGAAATATTGCCGATTTCCCCAAGGGCGTCTTGCTCGAGCGGAGTCAGAATATCATGGAGCGCCGGAACATGGCCGTCGCTGTCCATTCCGCGCAACAAAGCATCAATTTCATCCTGCGACAACATTCCATCATTCATCATGGTCGTCTTCGTCCCCCTCGATCATCGCTAAAATTTGCACCGCCAGCTTTTTGTTCCGCTTCCCCGGCTGGCCGATAAACTTTGGAATATGGCCGATTTTGACCACGAGCGGCTCATGAATCGACTGCTCGAGCTGAATGACATCGCCGGCCTCGAGTTGAAGAAATTCATTGACCGTGATGACCGCCGTTCCCAGTTCGGCGATAATCGGCAATTTTGCCGCGCGGATCCGCTGTTCGATCCGTTTCGCTTCCTCGGGGGAACGCTCTTTTTTTTGCGCCTGCATCCAGTAATGCACCGACAGCCGCGGCATAATCGGCTCCAAGACGACATGCGGAATGCACACATTCATCATGCCGCGCGCTTCGCCGATTTGCGTGTTGAGCGAAATGACGACGACGGTGTCGTTCGGCGCGATCATGCGCAAAAACTGCGGATTGACTTCAAAATCGACAAAGAGCGGGTCGACTTCCGCCACCGATTCCCAAGCGTCGCGCCAATGGGTGAACGCCTTATCAAACAAATTGGACATGATGCGTGTTTCAATCTCGGTCAAATGGTCCACTTTATCCATGCCGACGCCGCGCCCGCCCATCACCCGGTCAAGCATAGCGTAAGCGATGTTCGGGTTGACTTCCAAAAGGACATGCCCGTTGAGCGGCGGCACCTCAAAGACATTGATGATCGTCATTTTCGGGATGGAGCGGACAAATTCTTCGTATGGAATTTGGTCGGCCGATGCGACCGAAATTTGCACATACGTGCGCAACTGGGCGGAAAAAAACGTCGTCAACAAGCGGGCGAAATTCTCATGAATGCGCGTCAGGCTGCGGATTTGGTCTTTAGAAAACCGAAGCGCCCGCCGGAAATCATACGTTTTGACGCGTCGGCCTTCCTCTTCCTTTTTCAGCTCCTCCGCGCTCATTTCTCCTGCAGAAAGCGCAGCGAGCAACGCGTCAATTTCGCTTTGCGACAATACTTCCCCGGCTGTCATTTCATTTCCCCCCTTCAGATGGCAGGGCTACTGGAGAATAAAAGAGGTAATATAGACGTTCTCCACTCTCCCTTCCTGCATCAACGCGTTGATCTCGCGCTTCAGCCGCTCTTTCAACGCCGTCAGCCCTTCTTTTCCTTTAAAGTCGGCCGCTTTCATCTGCGAGAGCTGTTCGATGATCGCGTCTTTAATTTGAAAGTCGCGTTTTTCCGCCTCTTCCCGCGCTTTGGCGCTGTCGGTCTGGATTTTAAATGAGATTTTAATATACCGTCCGTCCGCCAAGTTCGTTGTCATTTCCGGAATGTCGATCGAGCTTTCCGCTAGCTCGTCGGCGCTTGGCTCCCCTTGTTTTTCCGCATTCCCCATCTTCATCACCGCAACAAGCGCCGCCGTGCCAGCCAAAGCGATGACCGCCAGCACAATGATCATCGTTTTGATTGCTTTATTCCCTTTCACTGTCCAATCCTCCTGCTTTCGGTAAGCGAAACACGCCAAGCTGCCGGTAAAATTCGCTTGCTCGTGCGGCCACTTGCTCGACCGTTTCGCGGACGACGAATTTTTTTCCGTTCGTCAGCGTCACGGTCGTATCAGGAAACGCTTCAATTTGTTCGATGTACAGCGCATTGAGCACAAACCGTTTGCCGTTGAGCTTCGTTAACGAAATCATCGGCCAGCAGGCGCAAGACGCCGCTCACGCCCTACCTCCTATTCTATTTTTTCAAGTTGACAAGCTCTTGCAAAATTTCATCCGATGTCGTAATGATGCGCGTATTCGCCTGGAAGCCGCGTTGGGCGACGATCATCTCCGTGAATTCCTCGGCAAGGTCGACGTTGGACATCTCAAGCGCGCCGGAAACGATTGAGCCCGCTCCGCTTTCTTGAGGCGGGTAGGCAATCCATTCGTTTTGATTATTTGGATTGATGATTGTGCCTGAGTTGGCTGTTTCTCTAAATAAATTTCCTCCTACTTTTTCTAACCCATCATTGTTGGGGAACTTGGCCAGTCGAATTCTCCCTGCCACTTGCAAGTTTCCAACCGCATCTACATAGTTCACAACCCCATCAGCGCCGATGCTGACGCTTTTCGCATCAGTTGGAATTTGAATTCGAGCCCGTTTTCCCGTAAATGCCCCGTTCTGATATCCTTCACCGACTAAATATAAGCCATCGGCATTGACAATATATCCCTCTTTATCTAAATAAAAATTTCCTGCTCTCGTAAACAACGGATTTATAAGATTTCCATTATTCAACTCGCCGAGAATAAAGAATCCATCCCCTGAAATCGCCAAATCAAGCACGCGCCCGGTCGTTTGCAAGCTGCCTTGCGTATGGACGGTGTCGATCGCCGCCAGCTGCGAACCGAGCCCGACCTGCTTTGGATTCGTCCCGCCGCGGCCGGCATTGGGCCCGCTTGCTCCAGAAATCGTCTGGCTCATCAAATCTTTGAAAATCGTTCGTCCTTTTTTAAACCCGTACGTATTGACATTGGCAATATTGTTGCCGATGACATCCAACTTCGTTTGGAAGTTGCGCATGGCGCCGATTCCGGAATACATGGAACGAAGCATCGGTTTTCTCTCCCCTTTTTATCCTTTTTGTTCAACTTTCACGACCGCATCCGCGGCAATCGTTGTCCCGTTATCAAGCCCAAGGGTCACTTGGCCGTCTTTTTGCATGACCGATTGAACGACGGCGCTCATCATCGTCTCGCCGTCTTGCCAGTGCACCGTTTTGCCGATCCACTCGCTGTAGCGCAAAAGCGCATCGCGGCTTGACGCTTGCATCCATTGCTGCATCAAATTGGCGATGTTCATCATTTGCTCAAGCGAGGAGAAGCTCGCCATTTGCGCGATAAAATCTTTATCTTCCATCGGATTGAGCGGGTCTTGGTTTTCTAGCTGAGCGAGCAAAATTTTGAGAAAGTCGTCTTTTCCTAAAATTTGATTGCCCGTTTTCCGTTCCGGCTGAACCGCGTTTGCCAGCCATAAGCTGCCATCAATCGCATTCGTTGTCATCCTCGTTCTTTTCCCCCTTATGCGTCAGCTTCGATCCCGTCTAGCGCAAACGGGAAGGAAGATGATTGCTCCCGCTTTTGTTTTTGCCGCGATTCGCCCTGCTGCTGTCCTCCTTGGCGGTTCCCGGAATACGGCGGCATGGCGGAGCTGTCATAATCCGACCAAACGGTCCATTTTTCGACCGTGATGTAACTCGCATCAAGCTGCTGAGCAAGCTGCGGCAAATGAGCGTAGAGCAACTCTTTCACCGCGTCGTTCGCCACGAGCAGCTTGGCGGCGAGCTTTCCACCTTCCTCTGTCATTTTCACCGTCACCGTCCCGAGATGTTCCGGATGCAGACGGATGACAAGCTGCATGACACCGTTTGGCAACTTCATCCACCGCGCCGACCTTAGCGCGTGGGCGACTTGATCAGCGACGCTTCCGCCAGCTGACGCCGGCATCTCGCCGATCAGCCCAACAGATGAAGAGGAGGGTGATAAAAGCGCAGGAGGAGTGGTGAATGAAGGAGCGGCCTCGCCGCCATGCCCCTTGTCCCCCCTTTTTTGCAGCGAAACGTCTTTTTCGCCAGCCGGACGGACGGAAGAAGCTCCGTTAGGCAGCGCGACAACCGGCATTTTGCCTCCTTGCTCATTGAATGGACGCTGGTCGCCGTCGCTCGGGAGCGGTGGAAACATCCCTGTTTTTCCGCTGGAAGGCGAAAAAGATTCTTTGTCCCTATTGCCGCTTTTCCGTCCTTCGTTTATGAACGCATGTTCGAATCCCGCTTCAGCCGCCGCCGGCTGAGCGGCAATTGTCGCTTCTTCATTCATCACGTCGGTGAATGGAAATGTTAGACCATCAGCGTCTTTGCCACTTCGCTGCCCGTCCGCCGCCAAAAGCGGCGCGCCTGCAGCCGCCGAAATCGGAGCGATAGCCAAAGCGGCCACGATGGAAGGGGCAAGCCACAATGATTCCATTTGCGCCGGCTTCTTTTCCGCTGAAGATGGTTGTCCGGCTGCGCCCGTTTCCATTCCAACATTTTGCAAATCTGGCTCTTTGTTTCCGTTCGACCTCTCTCTAAACAAGCCCATCTCTATCCCTACCGGCGATCGTTCTTGTTGCTTGTGCGCAAGCAGCGCCGCGAACACGCTGGTGTTTTCTGATTCTTTTTTCACCGCCATAGTGCCTGCGGATGGCGGCGCGCTTGCTGTGATCGTTACTTTCATTCGGCCGCCTCCTTCCCCATCGCCCTTTTGCTTAACGATGCCAACAGTTTCGCCGCCTGCCCAGCCGGCATTTGTTCCAAAATGGCTGCCGCTTTGTCGCCGTCAATCTGGCTCAGTACACGGAGCGCTTCGCTCTCAGGCAGTTCCGCTAAAATAGCCGCCGCCTGTTTTTCCGACATGGCGTCATACATGCCGGCGACATCTTCTTCCGTCAAGGCTGGCTCGTCAACAGGCTCAGCCTGAGCGTCCGTTTTCTCGCTTGGCGCAGACAGCTGGGCGATTTCCTTTTCCTTTGCCGCCAATTCGTTTTTCAACCGCTTGATTTGCTTTTGTTGGTCGGCGATCGTTCGTTTTTGCTGTTCAATCGTCTGCTGCTGAGCTTCAATCGTTTTTTGCAAAGCTTTCTCCCTTTTGCTCCAGTCGATCCACTCGGAGACAAACGGCGCCTTTATTGTCCACTGCTTTGCCGCCTTGGCCACATCAACGCCGGCAACGTTTAAAATCAACAACAGAAAAGAGACGGCAAACGCACTCGGAATGACAATGACGAACAACAGCCATTGCCACCAGCTCGCCTGCATTTCCTGTTCAACTTTGCTCTCTGCCATCTATACCTCTCCTTGCCTTGCAAAGCGTTGAACCGCCATTTCATCGAGCAGGCGGCGTTCCGCTTCCCTCTCAAGCTGCTCGGCCCACCGCTTAATGCGCTCACGCATTTTTTCGTATTTTTTCACTTCGATATTCAATTCCATCAAACGCTGTTGCCGGCGCTGCATCTGCTCGCGCGCCTGCATGACGACGAGCTGATAATGGTCGATCGTCCGCTCTAAATTCGCCATATATTGCAGCCTAAGGCGAATGTCTCCAACGGACAGGCCGGCTTGAAGCTGTTCATCCCGAGCCGCCACGCATTCTTCTTTTTCCTTAAGCAGGCGGTAAAGCGCTTCGGCTGCCTGCTCAAACCGGCGGACCGCCTCCTCGTATTCGCCAAGCGCCTTCTCTTTTTCTTTTTCTTTCATCGCCAGCACTTTTTGCAGCCGAAACGTCGGCGTCACATTTGTTCACCCTTTCATCGTCTGAAAATGACGCGCGATTTCTCACCGAACCGACAACAAGCGCAACAACCCATCAATGCTTTCGGCGCGCGTCGTTTTTTCATCGATGTTTTGGCGGCAAAACGCCATCATTTGCGGATAAAATTCGATCGCCTCATCAATTTCTTGGGACGACCCCCGTTTGTACGCCCCGATTTGAATCAAATCCTCCGAATCTATATAAGTGGACAGAAGGCGGCGGAACCGGTTTGCCGCTTCGCGGTGCTCTGCGCTGATAATGTGGGGCATGACGCGGCTGACGCTTTTGAGCACGTTAATCGCCGGGTAATGCCCTTTGTTCGCCAGCTGGCGTTCCAACACAAAATGGCCATCCAAAATGCCGCGCACCGCATCAGCGATCGGCTCATTCATGTCATCGCCGTCAACAAGCACCGTATAAAACGCGGTGATCGTGCCGGAAGCGTTCGTTCCAGCCCGTTCAAGCAGCTTTGGCAGGAGGGCGAAGACCGATGGCGTATAGCCTTTCGTCGTCGGCGGCTCACCGACGGCAAGGCCAATCTCCCGCTGCGCCATAGCGACGCGGGTGACCGAGTCCATCATGAGCATGACATCCGCCCCTTGGTCGCGGAAATATTCGGCGATCGCCGTTGCCGTATAGGCGCCTTTGACGCGCATCAGCGCCGGCTGGTCGGACGTGGCGACGACGACGACAGAGCGGGCCAAGCCGTCCGGGCCAAGGTCGCGCTCTAAAAACTCGCGCACTTCGCGGCCGCGCTCGCCGATTAAGGCGATGACGTTCACATCGGCCGACGTATGGCGGGCGATCATTCCCATGAGCGTGCTTTTGCCGACGCCCGAGCCGGCAAAAATGCCGACGCGTTGCCCCTTGCCGACGGCAAGCAGGCTGTCGATGACGCGGATGCCGACTTCAAGCGGTTCGGCAATCGGCGGCCGAACGAGCGGATTGGGCGGATCGCGTTCGACCGACACCGGCTTCAGCCCGGGCGGCAACGGGCTCCCGTCAAGCGGTTGGCCGAGCGGATCAAGAATCATGCCGATGAGCGCATCGCCGACGTGCACTTCAAGCGGCCGGCCGGTCGCTTCGACAAGGCAGCCGGGAGCGATATGAGACATGGCGGAAAACGGCATAAGCAAGACGTGCTGTTCATGAAAGCCGACGACTTCGGCGGGAATTTTCCGGCGGCCGCTCTGTTCATGGATGTAACAAAGATCGCCGATCGAGCTTTCCGGCCCTTTCGATTCCATCATCAAGCCGATGACGCGCGACACTTTGCCAAACCGTTTATACAAGTCGACGGCGTCTATTTCATCAAGAAGCGCCTGCCAGTTCAGAAAACGCCCCCTCCTTCAATCGCCGGTAGAGCGCCTCGCGCAGCCGCTCAAGCTGCACATCGACGCTCGCCTCGATGCGCCCAAACGGCGTCTCCACGACACAGCCGTATTCAGGGAGCGCATCGTCCGGGTAAATAAATAGATCGACGCGATGCGGAAACACGGATTTCAGCAGCTCTTTTTGCTCTGCCACTATTTCGTAGCAGTGCGGATGCACATAAACGGCCACTTCCGTTTGCCGGCGCACTTCCTGCAATGCTTGGTGCACAAGCGGCAAAAAGGCGTTTCGATCGCCCTCAAGCGCGGCGCCGATAATGCGTTCGGCCGCTTTTAACGCCACCTCCAGCATCGCCTCAGCCGTCGATTCGATGCGAGCGTAAAATTCGGTGTTCGCTCGCTCCGCCAAACGGCGGGCTTGCTCGATCAACGCGCGGTGCTCGCCAAGCGCCTCCTCGCGCCCAGCCGCATAGCCGTCTTCATACCCGCGGGCGCGCGCTTCCTGCATGAGACGCTCTTTCTCACGCTGCCATTCCTCTTGCTCGCGGGCCAACTGCTCGCGCACCGATTCGTAATATTGCTCTGCCTGGCGGCGAAGCTTGGCTGCTTCTTCCTTGGCGGCGGCGACCGCTTCCATCTCCCGCTGCCGATCGTCGGCGGACGATGGAAGATCGGAAACATGGCGCTGCACGACGATCGTCTTTTTCCCAGCGCGCGCCGCCAATTTCGGCGCTTTAATGACGTTAGACAATAATATCATCTCCTCCCCCGCGCGCGATGACGATTTCTCCGGCCTCTTCGAGACGGCGGATCACTGCGACGATGCGCGATTGCGCCTCCTCGACATCACGCAGCCGGACTGGCCCCATATATTCCATTTCTTCTTTGAACGTCTCGGCCATTCTTGTCGACATGTTGCGGAAAATAATGTTTTTCACTTCGTCGCTCGCTACTTTCAGCGCCAACATGAGATCGTTGTTGTCCACCTCGCGGATGACGCGCTGAATGGCGCGGTGATCGAGCGTCACGATATCTTCAAAGACAAACATCCGTTTTTTAATTTCCTCGGCCAGTTCCGGGTCTTGGATTTCCAAGGCATCCAAAATCGTCCGCTCCGTGCTCCGGTCGACTTGGTTCAGCACTTCAACGACCGCCTCAATTCCGCCGGCTTGCGTGTAATCTTGCACGACGGTCGCGGACAGCCGCCGCTCCAAAATTTGCTCGACTTCATTGATAATCTCCGGCGATGTGCTGTCCATCAGCGCGATGCGCCGGGCGACATCCGCCTGCATTTCCTGTGGCAACGCCGATAAAATTTGCCCTGCCTGTGCCGGCTCCAAATACGAAAGAATCAGAGCGATCGTTTGCGGATGTTCATTTTGAATGAAGTTTAACAGCTGCATCGGGTCGGCTTTGCGGGCGAAATCAAACGGCCGCACCATCAGCGCCGATGTCAGGCGGTTGATGATCTGCATCGCCTTATCCGGGCCGAGCGCTTTTTCAAGCACTTCTTTCGCATAGGCGATGCCGCCTTGGGCGATGTAATCTTGCGCCAAGGCGAGCTGTCGAAACTCTTCAAGCACTTCCTCTTTTTGTTCAGCCGTCACTTGACGGACGTTGGAAATTTCTAGCGTCAGCTTCTCGATCTCTTCCTCGGATAAATGTTTATAAACAGAGGCCGACACATCCGGGCCGAGAGAAATAAGCAGGATGGCCGCTTTTTGCCTGCCCGACAACCCGCCTTTTCGTTCGCGCTTTGCCATACGCCGTTCCCCCTACTCTTCCGATAGCCACGTTTTTAATAGTTTTGCAAACTCATCCGGCTTTTCTTTCGCCAGCCGCTCAAGCTGTCGGCGGCGCAACGCTGCTTCCGTCTCCGGCGGCTCCGGCAAATCCGGCTCCGTCGAAAGCGGCGGAGTGAACAAGCGTTCTTCTTCCTCTTCCTCGTCTTCACGGCGTCGGCGCAGCCAGAGGAACAACAGCAAGGCAACGAGCAACAGCGCTCCTGCACCGGCCGCATACCACCACCACGCCGGCCGATCCGGCGTTGATTCGGTGAATGTCGGCTTGCCGTTAAACTTCTGCACCGAAACGACGATGCGGTTGTTGATGTCCTGATCAGTGAGCGTTTGCGCTTCGCTTTTGTCGATTGACGTCCGGACGATCGTTCCTAGCAGTTTTTGAATGTCATTGACCGTCTCGGGCGGCAGCGAGTTCGGATCATTAGGGTCTGGCGGCTCGACCATCACTTGGATGCCTAGGTCGCGGATTTTATATGGACTTTCGACGATTTGCTTTTTGATTTTGTTTACCTCGTTGTTGATCGTCTCTTCGGTTCGTTCATAGTTGCCGTTTGCTGCGCCGTTTGCGTTTTGATAGCCCGGCACTTCGTTCGCTCCCGTTCCAGCGGCGCCTCCGGGCGGCGCACCGCTCCCGGAGTACGTCTCTTTAATGCGCTGAACGCTGACGGCAATGCCCTCATTGTTTTTCTCATCAACCGGGGCGACTAAGTTTTCTTCCCGCTTTTCTTGCGTAAAGTCAATGTCGGCCGTCACGGAAACGACGACTTTATCCTGCCCCATCATCGTGCCGAGCAGTTGCTGCACTTGGCGCTGAATGTCGCGCTCGATCTGCTTTTTAATTTGCTGTTGCGAGGCGAATGTCGTTCCTGTCGAATTTTCGCCGTCATTTTTTAAATCAAAATACTCAAAAAACTGATTCATAATGACGATATTATCTGTAGAGAGGTTCGGAACACTTTTGGCGACGAGATGATAGAGCGCTTTGATTTGCTCGTCGCTGAATTGGTAGCCCGGCTTCGTCTTCAGCACGATCGAGGCCGAGGCTTCCCCTTTCTCATCGGAAACGAATACGCTCGGCTGCGGAAGGTTGATCATGACTTTGGCGTCCTCGACGCCGTCAATCGTCTTGATCAAGTTGGCGAGCTCCGTTTGCATCGCCTTCAGCTTCACCATATTGAACTCGTTATCCGTCATGCCGAAGCTCGCGTTTTGGCCGAAAAATGAATAGTCAATGACCCCGCTGTTCGGGATGCCTTCAGCAGCGAGCTCGACTTTCAGCGCGTCCACTTGCTCTTTCGGCACTTTGATCGTCGTTCCGCCGTCCGCCACTTCGGCTGGAACGCCGCGCTGGTCAAGCGTTGCTTTAATTTGCCCCGCTTCTTGCGGCGACAAATTGCTGTAGAGCGGCACCATTTCCGTTCTTGTGGCGAAAAAGGCGCCGACGCCAACGGCCAAAAGCACAGCCGCTGCCGCAGTGAGCGCGAGCCATTTCTGCTTTTTTGTCCGTTCCTGCCAAAACGCGCGAGCCCGGCTCCACCACTCTTTCCATTTGTTCCCCATATGATTCCCCCGATGATCCAGTACCTGCCGCCATAGCGCAACGATGGCGGCGGCTTCCGTATGTAGTGCGGTTCATTGCCGCTACAATGGCATGCGCATCATTTCTTGATACGCCTCGATCGCTTTGTTGCGGATCTCCAGTGTCAGCTGCAACGCGATGCTCGCTTTTTGCGCGGCGATCATCACATCATGCAACTGAACGTTCTCCCCGCGGACGAGCTTTTCCGTCAGCGCATCGGCTTGAATTTGCGCTTCGTTCACGCGGTTGAGCGCTTCTTTGAAAAATGCGGCGAATTGCTTTTGCGCCTCAGCCGGCTTCGCTGGGGGCGAAACGGCGGAAGACATCGTCAGCCCAATGCGGCTTGCTCCATCAATCATCGTTTATCCCCCTCGCATGCTATTTCCCGATCTCGAGCGCCTTCATGAGCATTCCTTTTGAAGCATTCAACACCGTGACGTTCGCCTCATACGAACGCGTCGCCCCAATCAAGTCAACCATTTCTTTCAGCGGGTCGACGTTTGGCAGACGCACATAGCCATCCACGCCCGCATCCGGGTGATTCGGGTCGTAGACGAGCTTAAACGGCGCAGGATCATCAACAATTTCGCGCACCCGCACCCCGCCGTCCACCGCGTCGGCACGGCCGAGCGCAGCCTGCAAATAGCCCGAAAACGACCCGCTGCGCGGTTCGATGATGACCATTTTGCGGCGGTACGGCTCCCATTCGCCGTTGACAAGACGAGCGCGCGTCGTATCGACGTTAGCGATGTTGGAAGCAATAACATCCATACGCAACCGTTGGGCGGTCAACGCCGAAGCCGAAATGTTTAGACTTTGAAACAAAGACACCCGTTATTTTCCTCCTTTAATCACTGTTTTCAACGTTGTAAATTTGCCGTTGAGCCGCTCGATTAAGGCATTGTAATAAATTTGGTTTTCTGCTAGTTTTGACATTTCGTGATCGATATCGACACTGTTTCCATTATGATTGTAACTCACCGTCGTGTCCGTCGTCACGATGATTTTTCCATTTTGTTCGTTTGGAAACGAAAAATGCTTCGGATTCGTCCGTTTGGCCTCGAGCCGAAGCGCCCGTTCCAATTCAGCCTGAAAGCGCACATCTTTCGCCTTATAGCCCGGCGTATCGGCGTTGGCGATGTTGTCGGCGATCGCCTGTTGGCGAAGCGCAGCGTAGCGGAGCCCTTGTTCAAGCCAGTCGATCGTCGCTGAAAAGAGCGCCAATGGAATCCCCTCTTTTCTCCTATTTTTCGACAATTTCTGCTAGTTTTCATTTTACGGGAAAGAAAACCCAATGTATAGCCGGAACTTGGTACTATTTTTCGACGATGCCATAACAGAAAAACGATGCCAAGGATGTTTGCCAAAACAAAAACCCGCCGGGCCAAAATACCCAGCGGGCTTAGGCAGCTACGCCGTTCAGCTCGATTTCAATTTTTCAAGTTCGCTTAAAAACTTGTCGTTCAATACTTTAATGTACGTCCCTTTCATGCCGAGTGAACGCGATTCGATCACGCCGGCGCTTTCAAGCTTGCGCAGAGCATTGACAATGACCGAGCGGGTGATGCCGACGCGGTCGGCGATTTTGCTCGCTACAAGCAGCCCTTCCGTTCCGTCAAGCTCCTCAAAAATGTGTTCGATCGCCTCAAGCTCGCTGTAAGAAAGGGAGCTGATCGCCATTTGCACGACCGCCTTGCTGCGCGCTTCCTCTTCAATTTCTTCTGCCTTTTCACGCAAAATTTCCATGCCGACGACCGTCGCTCCGTATTCAGCCAAAATGAGATCGTCATTGTCAAACTCGCGGTCAAGGCGCGACAAAATGAGCGTGCCGAGCCGCTCGCCCCCGCCGTTGATCGGAACGATCGTCGTCAAGCCGGTTTTGAACAAGTCACGATTTTCCACTGGAAACGCCGTATATTCGCTATTAATATCGATATTAGGAGACGTTTCCGTAATGTTGAACAAGTTTTTCGTGTATTCTTCCGGAAACTGGCGCTCCTCCAGCATCCGCTTCATCCGTTCGTTTTCAATCGATTGTTTAATGGCGAATCCAAGCAGTTTGCCGCGGCGGCTGACGACAAACACATTGGCTTCAATCACTTCGCAAAGCGTTTCTGCCATTTCTTTAAAATTGACCGGCCGCCCGGCTGCCTTTTGCAGCATGGCGTTGATTTTCCGCGTTTTCTCTAGCAAGTTCATTGATTTCATCTCCTCCTCATAAAATAAACTCGCTTAAATCTTTGTTTTTGACGATGCTGCCGAGTTTTTGCTCGACATATTGCGGCGTGATGACGACTTTGTCGATCCCGATGTCCGGCGCCTCAAACAGCAAGTCTTCCAGCAGCTTTTCCAAAATCGTGTGCAACCGGCGCGCACCGATGTTGTCGGTCGTCTGGTTTACTTCAAACGCCACCTCGGCAATCTTACGAATAGCATCGTCAGAAAATTCAAGACTTATACCTTCCGTTGCCAAAAGAGCTTGATATTGTTTAATGAGCGCGTTATTCGGCTCGACTAATATTCTTACGAAATCGTCGACCGAAAGTTTCGCAAGCTCGACGCGGATCGGAAAACGGCCTTGCAACTCAGGGATCAAATCCGACGGCTTCGCCATATGGAACGCGCCGGCGGCGATGAATAAAATATGGTCTGTTTTCACCGGGCCGTACTTCGTCATGACGGTCGACCCTTCGACAATCGGCAAAATGTCGCGCTGCACCCCTTCGCGCGAGACGTCGGCCGAACCGGACACCCCTCCGCTGCGGGCGATTTTGTCGATTTCATCGATAAAAATGATGCCGGACTGCTCAGCGAGGCGGACGGCCTCTTGCGTCACTTCATCCATGTCGATCAGCTTTTGCGCTTCCTCGTTGATGAGCACTTTGCGCGCTTCACTCACTTTGAGACGCCGCTTTTTGCGCCGCTTCGGCATGAGGCTGCTCAAGGCGTCCTGCATGTTCATCCCCATCTGCTCAATGCCTGCCCCTTGCAAAAAGTCAAACCATAGCGGCGCCTGTTCCTCGATTTCAATCGTCACCATCTCGTTTTCAAGCTGCCCGTTTGCCAGCTGCCAAGCAACTTGGCGCCGCTTTTGCTCCACCTGTTCATCCTCATGGCTGTAGCTGTTGTCCACTTGGGTTCCTTGGCCGCCAAACAGCAGCTCAAGCGGGTTTTTGATCGTCTGCTTTGGCTTGCCCGGAACGAGCAGTTCAACAAGCCGCTTGTTCGCCTGCTGTTCAGCCCTGTCTTTCACTTCGTTCATTTTCCGTTCTTTCACGAGCCTAACTGACGTTTCCACCAAATCGCGCACCATCGATTCGACGTCGCGCCCGACATAGCCGACTTCGGTGAATTTCGTCGCCTCGACTTTGATGAACGGCGCACCGACGAGTTTGGCGAGCCGGCGGGCGATCTCCGTCTTTCCGACCCCGGTCGGGCCGATCATTAAAATGTTTTTCGGCATCACTTCATCGCGCAATTTTTCATCGAGCAAACTGCGGCGGTACCGGTTGCGAAGCGCGATCGCCACCGCCTTTTTTGCCTCTTTTTGCCCGACGATGAACTGATCGAGCTTTTCGACAATCTGCCGTGGAGTCAACGTTTCCGCCATCATCGGCCTCCTCCTTTTTTACAGCTCTTCGACAATAATATGGCCGTTCGTATAAACGCAAATGTCAGCGGCGATCTCGAGCGCCGCCTGGGCAATCTCTTTCGCGGTCATCGAGCCGCCCGCGTACTTCTTCAACGCACGCCCAGCAGCAAGCGCATACTGACCGCCCGAGCCAATGGCGAGCATGCCATCATCCGGCTCAATCACTTCGCCCGTGCCAGAGACAAGCAACAAGTGCTGTTTGTCCATGACAATGAGCATCGCCTCGAGGCGGCGCAACACTTTATCGCTCCGCCACTCTTTCGCCAGTTCAACCGCCGCGCGCGGCAAGTTGCCGTTAAATTGTTCGAGCTTGCCTTCAAACATTTCAAACAGCGTAAACGCGTCAGCGACCGAGCCGGCGAAACCGGCGAGCACGTTTCCTTGGAACAACCGCCGCACTTTTTTCGCTGTATGCTTCATGACGACCGCATTGCCGAACGTCACTTGGCCGTCGCCAGCCATGGCGGATGCGCCGTTATGGCGGATGGCAAAAATCGTCGTCGCATGAAAAGCTCCCATCATTTTCCCCTCCTTGCCTGCGGGTTACGCCCGCGGATGCGCCTGCAAATAAATACGCCGCAGCCGGTCTTTCGTTACATGCGTATACACTTGCGTCGATGACAAATGCGCATGGCCGAGCAGTTCCTGCACCGAACGGAGATCGGCTCCTTCGTTGAGCAAATGGGTCGCAAACGTATGCCGCAAAACGTGCGGGCTGATGTTTTGCATCAGCGCAGCTGCTTCGACAATCCGATCCAAAATATGGCGCACTCCCCGAGGCGTGAGCGGATTGCCGCGGGCGTTGACAAACAAATAGCGGTGGTCCGCCGGCAGCTTTCTTGTCAGTTCGCGTCGGCCCCTATGAATATACCGTTCAAGCGCTTCGCGGGCCGGGCGGCCGAACGGAACGTAGCGCTGCTTGTTTCCTTTGCCGTGAATGAGCACAGTCGCTGCAGCAAAATCGACGTCAGACAGCCGAATGTGACAACATTCACTAACCCGGACGCCAGTCGCGTACAGCAACTCAAGCAGCGCCGCATTGCGCTGGCCGAGGGCGGTATTTTCATCATTGACAAGAAACAATGCTTCTAATTCTTTCGGGTATAAAAAATTAGGAATTTTTTGCTCTTTTTTCGGCAGCGTCGCGAGCGCAAACGGATTTTCGGCCGCCCGCCCTTCGCGCAGCAAAAACTTGTAAAAGCTGCGCAGACTCGAAATTTTGCGGGCGACCGAACGGCTGGCCAACTGTTGTTCGTATAGTTTCGTCAAATATAAGCGGACGTCGCTGTAGGACACTTCATCGAGCGCGCCGATTCCTTCCTCATCCATAAATCGGAAAAACTGCTCAATGTCACGCCGGTAACACACAATAGTATATTGTGAATAATTTTTCTCGATTTGTAAATATTCTATGAACAATTGTAACGCAAGTTTCGAATTCTCCATCGCCTCACCCCGCAACGGCTACTACATCGTACCATATTCTTCTGCATGAACGCAACTATTTTTTACAAAATTCTGAATTGTATCTAATGCCCGTTCATGCTTCTAGCCGCTCTTCATAATCGCACGCCGTGCATTGCACTTGCACACCTTTTTTCAGCTCTTTCTCCACAAGCAAACCTGCGCATTTCGGGCACGGGCGGGCGAGCGGTTTATCCCACGAGACGAAGTCGCAATCCGGGAAACGGTCGCAGCCGTAAAACACCCGCTTTCTTTTCGTGCTGCGCTCGACGATGTTGCCTTCGCGGCATTTCGGGCACTTGACGCCGATTTCTTTGACAATCGGCTTCGTATGGCGGCATTCCGGGAAATTCGAGCAGGCGATAAACTTGCCGAAACGGCCCATTTTGTACACCATCGGACTGCCGCACACCTCGCAGTCAATGCCGGCGGGCTCATCCTTAATCTCAACTGCGCGCATTTCTTTTTCCGCCACTTTCAACCGCTTTTCAAATTCGCGGTAAAACTCGTCAACGACTTTGATCCATGCCACTTTCCCTTCTTCAATTTCGTCCAATTCTTTTTCCATTTTCGCCGTAAACTCGACATCGATAATTTCCGGGAAAAATTCGAGCATCAGCTCCACAACGATTTCGCCGAGCTCGGTCGGGACAAACCGTTTGTTCTCAAGGACGACATAGTTGCGCTTTTGGATCGTATCAAGCGTCGGGGCATACGTCGACGGGCGGCCGATGCCGAGTTCCTCCAACGTTTTGACGAGGCGGGCTTCCGTGTAGCGTGGCGGCGGCTGGGTAAAGTGCTGCTTCGATTCGATCGTTTCGCTCTCAACCGTTTCCTTTTCTTCCAAATCCGGGAGGATACGGTCCTGCTCTTCCGTTTGATCGTCCGTTCCTTCAATATACACTTTCATAAACCCTGGAAATTTCACCTTCGAGCCGCTGGCGCGGAACACGACGCCGTTGTTTTCCAACTCGACGCTCATGGTGTCAAGCACGGCGGCCGCCATTTGACTGGCGATGAACCGTTCCCAAATGAGTTTATACAACCGAAACTGGTCGCGCGTCAAATACGGTTTCACTTTGTCCGGATCGCGAAATGCCGATGTCGGGCGGATCGCTTCATGGGCGTCTTGGGCGTTCGTGCTTTTCTTCTCTTTCCGCTTTTCTTGGTTGACATACATAGCGCCGAACGTCGCCTCGATATACGCCGCCGCCTCTTGCTGCGCCGTCTCGGCGACGCGCGTTGAATCAGTGCGCATATACGTGATCAACCCGACCGTCCCTTCGCTGCCGAGATCGATTCCCTCATACAGCTGCTGGGCGATCATCATCGTCTTTTTCGTCCGGAAATTCAGTTTGCGCGCCGCTTCCTGCTGAAGCGACGATGTCGTAAACGGCGGCACTGGGCTGCGCTTGCGCTCTCGTTTTGTCACCGTTTTCACGACAAATGCCGTTCCGTTTAAGCGGTCCAGCACCGCTTTCACATCCGCCTCCGTCTTTAAATCGCGTTTTTGTCCGTCAATACTGTAAAACGAGGCGGCAAACGTCTCTCCTCCTTTTTGAAACGTCGCTTGAATCGTCCAATATTCTTCCGGCTGAAATTCGCGAATTTCTCGTTCCCGATCGATGATGAGACGCAGCGCCACCGATTGGACGCGGCCGGCGCTTAACCCTTTTTTCACCTTTTTCCATAAGAGCGGGCTGATGTTATAGCCGACGAGCCGGTCGAGCACACGCCGCGCCTGCTGGGCGTCAACAAGATTCATATTGATCGCGCGCGGCTGCTGAAACGATTGCTGAATGGCATCCTTCGTGATCTCATGAAAGACGACGCGGCAATCAGAGTGAATATCCAGATCGAGCATGTGGGCCAAATGCCAAGCGATCGCCTCTCCTTCGCGATCGGGGTCGGCGGCAAGAAACACTTTTTTCGCTTTTTTCGCCGCCGTTTTCAACTCTTTGATCACCTGGCCTTTGCCGCGGATCGTAATGTATTTCGGCTCGTAGCCATGGTCTATATCAACGCCCATTTGGCTTTTTGGCAAATCGCGGACGTGGCCCATTGACGCTTTGACCGTATATTTTTTTCCCAAGTATCGTTCGATCGTCTTCGCTTTCGTTGGCGATTCGACGATAACTAAGTAGTCTGACATCCATCTTCCACCCCTAGGAGGTAAATTGAAATCTTCATTATTATTAATGATTATTGCCGCATTTGTCAAACATGTGCATTACACATACGGGAATTCGGCCAAAATGTCCGCCGCTTCTTGCACTAGTTTTGCCCCGTGCTGAATGAGCGTATTCGGCCCGGCGGATTCCGCCAAACCGATCGGGCCGGGGACGGCGAACACTTCCCGCCCTTGCTCAAGCGCATACGCGGCGGTAATGAGCGAACCGCTTTTTCGCTTCGCCTGCACGACAAGCGTGCCGAGCGACAGCCCGCTGATGATGCGATTGCGCGCGGGAAACTGCCATGCCTGTGGGCGCGTTGCCGGCGGATGCTCGGCGATGACCAACTGTTCGTTCATCAGCCGGGTGGCGAACGGTCGATGCTCTTTCGGATAAATGTGGTCCAGCCCGCCGGCGATGACCGCGACCGTCGACCCGCCATGCTGGACGGCGAGTTGGTGGGCGCACACGTCAATCCCAAACGCGAGCCCGCTGACGATCGTAAAGCCGGCGGCAACAAGCGGCGGCACCAATTTGTTCAACGCTTCGATTCCTTCCTTCGTCGGCCGTCTCGTGCCGACGATGCTGATCAGTTTCCGCTCCTGAAGCAAAGCGGAGTTCCCCTTTGCATACAGCACCCACGGCGGGGCATAAATATGCCGAAGCAACGGCGGATAGTCATGATCAAACACGGTGACCACATGAATGCACCGGTCCATATATGTTTTTATCACACGTTGCACATCGATGGAATGCAAATCATGGAAAAAAGCGGTCCATTGAGCGTCGGAAAGCGGAATGAGCGGGCGGAGATCATTAGGAGGAAGAGAAAATGGAGCGGTGAGCGTCGGATCAGCCTTAAGCAAGGAATGAATCGTCTTCCATCCCGCCCCGCGGCAATGATGGAGATGGATGAGTCGGTCGCGGACCGTATCGTACATACTGCTCCCCTTTCTTTTTTCACCTTCAGCATGGATATATAGGTGCAACTATCCTTGACGGAAAAGTCGCCTGTCTATTTTTTCGACTGTCGGAGGCAAGCCGCAGGCTTCCTCGTCACGCCTTGGCGTGACGGAAGACCGAACAACCACCTGCTTCACAGACCCATACATGGGTCTAGAAGCGGCGTTGTTCGGTCGCCCGACAGTCGATCCAATTGCTCTGTAAAAGCGGCAAATGGTAAAGCTTCAAATTGCATCTATAGACATGATACGCAACACCCCGCACGAAGACGTGCGGGGCCAAACCATTAGTGCGTTTTGCATTTTTCGTACAAGCCGCGTTCTTTCAGCACAGAAATGAGTGTTTCTCCGATCACGGCCGGCGTTTCCGCCACTTTAATGCCGCATTCGGTCATTTTTTTGATTTTCTCTGCGGCCGTGCCTTTGCCGCCGGAAATGATCGCGCCGGCATGGCCCATCCGTTTGCCCGGAGGCGCCGTTTGCCCGCCAATAAAGCCGACGACCGGTTTCGTCATGTTCGCTTTCACCCATTCGGCCGCTTCTTCTTCCGCCGTGCCGCCGATTTCGCCGATCATAATGACAGCGTACGTTTCTTCGTCTTCATTAAACGCCTTGAGCACATCGATGAAGTTCGTGCCGTTGACTGGGTCGCCGCCGATGCCGACCGCCGTCGACTGGCCGATGCCGGCTTGCGTCAGTTGGTGAACTGCTTCGTACGTCAGCGTGCCGGAACGGGAAACAATGCCGACATGTCCTTTTTTATGGATGTAGCCCGGCATAATGCCGATTTTGCACTCTTCCGGCGTAATGACGCCCGGGCAATTCGGGCCGATGAGGCGCGTCTTTTTGCCTTCCATGTACCGCTTCACTTTCACCATATCGAGCACCGGGATGCCTTCGGTGATGCAAACGACAAGGTCGAGTCCAGCGTCAACCGCTTCCATGATGGCATCCGCGGCAAATGCCGGCGGAACGTAAATGACCGAGGCGTTCGCCCCTGTTTTTTCAACCGCTTCCGAAACAGTGTCAAACACCGGCACGCCTTCGACTTCCGTGCCGCCTTTGCCCGGCGTGACGCCGCCGACAATCTTTGTGCCGTATTCGATCATCTGTCTCGTATGGAACAGCCCTTGCGAACCGGTAATCCCTTGCACGATCACTTTCGTGTCTTTATTGACAAAAACGCTCACGTGTATCCCTCGCTTTCTTAACGTACTAGCTCGACGATTTTTTGCGCGCCGTCCGCCATCGATTCGGCCGCAATAATGTTTAAGCCCGACTCTTGCAAAATCTTTTTCCCGAGCTCAACGTTCGTTCCTTCAAGACGGACGACAAGCGGAAGCGTCAAGCCGACTTGCTTCGTCGCCGCGACGATGCCGCTCGCGATGACATCGCATTTCATAATGCCGCCGAAAATGTTGACGAAAATGCCTTTGACGTTCGGGTCGGACAAAATGATTTTGAACGCTTCCCTTACTTTTTCCTCGCTGGCGCCGCCGCCGACATCAAGGAAGTTGGCCGGCTCGCCGCCATAATATTTGATGATGTCCATTGTCGCCATCGCCAAGCCGGCGCCGTTGACCATGCAGCCGATGTTGCCGTCAAGAGCGATGTAGTTTAAGTCATATTTCGACGCTTCGACTTCTTTCGGATCTTCTTCATCCAAGTCGCGGTATTCAAGGATATCCGGATGGCGGTATAAGGCGTTCGAATCGAAATTCAGCTTCGCATCAAGCGCCATCACTTTGCCGTCGCCGGTGACGACAAGCGGATTGATTTCGGCGATCGAGCAGTCTTTATCGACAAACACTTGGTACAAGCCCATCATAAATTTGACCGCTTGGTTGACGAGATGCTTCGGAATGTTGATGTTGAAAGCCAATCGGCGCGCTTGGAACGCTTGCAGCCCGACGGCTGGATCGATGTATTCTTTAAAAATTTTCTCCGGCGTTTTCGCCGCGACTTCTTCGATTTCCGTGCCGCCCTCTTCCGAGCCCATTAAAACGACGCGCGAGGTGGCGCGGTCGACGACAAGGCCGATGTAGTATTCTTTTTGGATGTCGCACCCTTCTTCAATCAACAGCCGTTTCACTTCTTTTCCTTCCGGGCCGGTTTGATGGGTGACAAGCACTTTGCCGAGCAATTCGCTGGCGTATGTACGGACTTCCTCGAGGCTTTTTGCCACTTTCACCCCGCCCGCTTTGCCGCGCCCGCCGGCATGGATTTGCGCTTTGACGACACACACCGGCGCGCCGAGCTCTTTCGCCGCTTCGACCGCTTCATCCACCGTGAACGCGACGCGGCCGTTCGGCACGCTTACACCATAGCTTCGCAAAATTTCTTTTGCCTGGTATTCATGAATGTTCATGCGCCAACCTCCTATGTATAAAATCAAAAAAGTCTTAGCGCTTTCATTTTATACCTAACATTTCGCGCTTGTCCACCGTTTCGCCGCAAAATTAAGAAAGCGGGGAATAGGAAAATTATCCCTCCCCCACCCTTTCTTCTTTCGCTTCTTGATCAAGCCGATACAAAAACGCGAACAATTCAGCCACTAAGGCGTACAGCTCCTCCGGGATCATTTCGTTGATCTCCACTTTGCCCAGCAGCTCAACAAGCGTCGGATCTTGGCGAATCGGCACGCCGTGTTGCCGGGCGGTGGCGATGATCGCTTCGGCGACCTTGCCAACCCCTTTCGCCTTGACGATCGGAGCTGCGTCAAGTGCCGCATCGTAAGACAAGGCGACTGCTTTTTTCCGCTCCTCGTTCATGCTTGGCAATCCACCTCGCTGCAACTGTCGGCAAACAGAAAAACGGAAGGCGGAGGAGGGGCGGAACGCGTTGCCTTTACATCAATGCCTGAAAGCGCATAGCCGTGCGCCTGAAACCGCTCTTTGACAAGCGGAGCCATCCGAGCGGCAACAACCGCCAACCGCGGATCATCGTGAAAAATGGAGATGTGGACGATCCGTCTTTGCACGCGCATATCGACGATCACCTCTCCCAGCTCTTCAAGCGTCAGGCAACAAACAATGCGGTTGTAATCGGCATCAAGCGGCCCGCCTTGTTTCCTCCTTCCTTGCCAGCACACAGCAAAATCGCTGCTGCGGCCGCCAAGCGGCAATGGAAACGAAAGCCATACGTGCTCAATGAGCCCATCGCCGCCAGCCGCGATGGCCATGCCATCGAGCTGGTCGAGAAGCGCTTCGGCCGCCCGCTTGGCCCCTTCGCTCCCCGGTTCATGAAGAAAGCGAAGAAGCAGCCGTTTCAACGACGGGGCAGAAGGCAAATCCTCGATTTTCCCAACACGGACGAGCGCCGCCTCGTCTTCAAGCCCAAGCCGCCCGGCCGCTCGCCTCAGCCAGCAAAACAGCGACAGCGCCGGATCTTTCGTCGCTCGAGCGGCCGCCCACAACTTCGCCTCCGCGGCGGGCAGCGCCCCGCTTTGATAGGCAGCATCGAGAGCGGCCCACCGTTCCAAAAACGCCTCCTCGTCCGTCAAGTCGAGCTGCCGAATGATATCGGCAAACCGGCGGCGTTGCACCGCCTCCCGAAGCGCCAAGCGGCGGGCCTCCGGCAACGGGGCGAGCCCAAGGCGGGCAAGAAGCGCGCGGGCCGTTTCGGCCTCTTCCTCCTCCGACAGCAACAAACGCACGGCCGCCTCGTAAGCGGACAGCGGCGGTGAAAGAAACTTCTCCATCGCCCGGCTGAGCTCAAGCGCCGCCGGATGGGCGGAAAGGGCGGCAATGGCCGCTTTCAGTTTCCCCAAACCATCAGCGAGCGGCACCCCGGTTTTAGCTGCCCATAGCGCGCGAAACACGGCTGAAGAGAGCGGCAGCCGGCGGCGAAACAAATGGGCGAGCACGTCTTCGGCCGCGTCCGGCTGGCCGGTCTCTTTCACCGCTTCAGTCAGTGCGGCAATTTCCTCTTTCGTTGCAGCCGCGCCAGCTTTCAGCGCTTGACGGAGCACCGGCAGCGCCGCATCCGGCAGTTTCCACGCTTTTTGCCACCGGCGCACCGCCTCTTCACCTGACGGAGCAGACGCCAGTTCGGAAAGGGGAATGGCTTTCCAATACATTGTTCCTTGTCGTTCGTGAATTTCAAACAAATACAAACGTCCGACGGCAAGCGGCGCCTCCAAACGGGCGCGCACAAGCTGTCCGCCAGCGCGGACGAGTGCCGCCCGCTCCCCGGTTTCCATCTCCTCGACCCGCTCCACTCGGCCAACGACGGCCTGCCCCGGCTGAAACCGCCGGCTGGATGTCGCGTCGCGGACAGCGGTCGTTGGCATCGTCCGCTCCATGCGCTCGACCATTTCGTCCCATCCCTTCTTCTAGAGCTGCTCGCTCGCCTTCAGCACCTCCCTCACCGGTGCGAACGAACGACGGTGCTCAGGCGTAATGCCATAGCGGCGGATCGCCTCGAAATGTTCCGGCGTTCCGTAGCCCATATGGCGCGCGAACCCGTATTGTGGATAGCGGCGATCCAGTTCTTTCATCCACCGGTCGCGCGTCACTTTGGCGATGACCGACGCAGCGGCGATCGAAGCGCTGTTGGCGTCTCCTTTTATGAGGCGCTGTTGCGGCAGTGGGCACGGCACCGCCATCGCATCAACGAGCAAATGTTCAGGCGGCGGGGAAAGGGCGTTCACCGCTTTCGCCATCGCTTGCCTTGTCGCTTCGTAAATATTCCTTTCATCGATCTCCGCCGCGCTGACGATGCCGATGCCGATGGCGACGGCGCACGCTTCAATTTGCGCAAACAATGCCTCGCGCTTTTCCGGCGTCAGCCGCTTCGAGTCGTCAAGCCCCGGCAAATAGGCGTCTTTCGGCAAGATGACCGCGGCGGCGACGACCGGGCCGGCCAGCGGGCCGCGCCCGGCCTCATCAATGCCGGCGATCCGTCTAACGCCAGCGGCGTATAGTTCCCGCTCATAACGCATCAGTTCTTCCCACCGCTGCTCGATGGCGTGCCGGCGCGCTTTCTGCCTTTCAAAACGGGCAAGAAGTGCCTGCACGCTTTTTCGCTCATCCTGCCGCAGCATCTCCCAGCGCGGGTCGTCCGCGCCAAGCTTCGGAAGCAGCGCTTCAATGTCTTTCACCGTATACCGCTTCATGCTCCTCTCCCTCTTCTACTTATACTATCGGCTCTGTTTGGCCGACCGTAAAGCACCGCCGGCAAAAAACGCCCGCCGGACGCGCTACGTCCGTGAAGCGGGCGTTTCAAAGCTTAAGCGGCCTAATTTTTCCGTGCGGATGTCATACAAAACGATATCAGCCACTTTATCGTAGTCAACAGCGCCGCCTGACGTCAAGCAGCCGCGCCGCCTTCCGATGGCGTCAAACAAGGCGACGATGTCATCAGGAATGTCATCAAGGCCGTAGCGCTCCGCAAGCCGGTTGGGATAGTGAGTCGACAAAAAGCGGAGCGCATAGACGGCGACATCCTGCAAGTTTAAAATTTCGTCCTTAATGGCGCCGGTCACCGCCAACTTGTAGCCCACGTCCTCATCCTCAAATTTCGGCCATAGGATGCCTGGGGTATCAAGCAGCTCCATTTCTTTGCCGACTTTGATCCATTGCTGCGCTTTTGTCACCCCCGGCTTGTCGCCGGTTTTCGCGATATGGCGGCCGGCGAGCCGGTTGATCAGCGTCGACTTGCCGACGTTCGGGATGCCGACGATGAGCGCCCGAACCGGGCGCGGGTTTTTAATCCCTTTCGCCCGCATTTTCTCGAATTTGTCTTTCACCATCTCTTTCGCTGCCGCCGCGATTTGCCGGACTCCTGTTCCGCTTTGAGCATCGATGGGCAAAGCCAGCCGCCCTTGATCGTGGAAATAGCGGATCCACTGTTCGGTCACCGCCTCATCGGCCATATCAGCCTTATTGAGCAAAATGAGGCGCGGCTTTTGTCCGAGAATCTCGTCGATCATCGGGTTGCGCGAGGACATCGGCACACGGGCGTCAAGCAGCTCAAACGCTACGTCGATCAACTTTAATTTTTCTTGCACTTCCCGCTTGGCCTTCGCCATATGGCCGGGGAACCATTGAATCACTGTCATTGGCATCACCTGCCTCGTTTATTTCACAATCCGGGCGTCAGCCAACGGCCAATACACAAGATTCGCCTTGCCGACGACTTTTGACATCGGAATGAAGCCGATATGGCGGCTATCTTTGCTGAAACGGCGATTGTCGCCCATGACAAACAAATGCCCCGGCGGCACCGTGCTTCGCCCGGTCAGTTCCTCCAAAGTGAACGATTCCGTCAGCGGACCGCCGTCGGACAACTGCTTTTTATACTCGTCCAAATACGGCTCTTCATACGGCTTGCCATTGATATAGAGCGTATCATTTTTGTATTCAATTCGGTCGCCCGGCAGGCCGATGACCCGCTTAATATAGTCTCTCCCTTCTTCGGCGTGAAAAACAATGATATCGAAACGGTGCGGCATGCCGATTTTATACGCCAGTTTATTGACGATCATCCGCTCATGGTTATGTAATGTCGGCATCATCGAATAGCCGTCGACGATGATCGGAGCGAAAATAAAGTAGCGGATGCCCCCGGCGAGCAAGACGGCAACGACGATCGCTTTCATCCATTCGCGCCATTCGCTTTTTTTCTGTTCCATTGTCCACCCACCTAAATCAAAGTTTGCAGTCGTGGATCACTACCGTAAATCATCATTGACGGTAGTGAAAAAAGGAGCTTGAAAGCAAGCTCCTTTTCCGCTACGATCCACCGTTGTCCATTATTGCGCTGCGTTCGTATTTTCCTTGATGCGCGCCGCTTTGCCGCGAAGTTCGCGCAAGTAGTACAATTTCGCGCGGCGGACTTTCCCGCGGCGGATGACTTCCAGCTTGGCGATTTTCGGCGTATGCACCGGGAATGTGCGCTCAACGCCGACGCCATAGGACACTTTGCGGACGGTGAACGTTTCGCTGATGCCCGCTCCGCGCCGTTTAATGACGACCCCTTCAAACACTTGGATGCGTTCGCGGTTGCCTTCGACGACTTTCACATGAACCCGCACCGTGTCGCCCGGGCGGAAATCCGGCAAATCCGTCCGCAGTTGTTCTTTCGTGATCTCTTGGATTAAATGATGCATCATGATCCACTCCTTCCACAGATGTTCATGCCAATGATCTCTTCATTGCAGCGGAACATCGTTTTCCGTCCTCAAGCAGATCGCTTAAGGTCACACAAAAGACATGATAGCATAAACTGTTGACTCAGGCAATAGCTATTCGCGCTCCTTTTCCCACTCTTTCAGCCATTGCTTTTGCTTGTCTGTAAGCGGATATTCATCGAGCAAGTCCGGACGGCGCAAAAACGTGCGCCGGAGCGATTCCTTCTCGCGCCACTCGGCGATGAGCTGATGGTTGCCTGACAGCAATACATCCGGCACTTTCATGCCGCGGAAATCGGCCGGTCTTGTGTATTGCGGATACTCAAGCAATCCGGAGCTGAACGAGTCATCGACCGGCGACGCCTCATTGCCGAGCACCCCGGGGAGAAGACGGACGACGCTGTCGACAATGACCATGGCGCCGAGTTCCCCACCTGTTAAAATATAGTCGCCGATCGAAATTTCATCGGTTGCTAAATATTGGCGGATACGTTCGTCATACCCTTCGTAATGGCCGCAAATGAGCACCAAATGCGTTTCTTTCGCCAGCTCTTCCGCCTTTTTTTGCGTGTAGCGCTCGCCTTGCGGGCAAAGCAAAATGATGCGGGCGCCAGGCGATCCAGCCGTCACGTGTTCCACCGCGTCAAAAATCGGCTGCGGCTTGAGCACCATGCCGGCGCCGCCGCCGTACGGATAATCGTCGACCGTTTTATGCTTGTTGTCGGCAAACTCGCGAAAATCAATAAGGCGGATGTCGACGGCCCCTTTTTCTTGCGCCTTCTTTAAAATTGACTCGTTCAACACCCCGGAAAACATGCCGGGAAACAACGTTAAAATATCGATCCGCATCATTCGAGCAGCCCTTCCATCGGCCGGATGATGATCGTTTTCCGCTCCGGATCGACGTGCAAAACGACCTCGTCAATGTACGGAATGAGCGCTTCCGATCCGTCTTCGCGCCGGACGACCCAGACGTCGTTCGCCCCTGGAGTCAAAATTTCCTTTACCGCGCCGATGGTCTCCCCGCCTTCTGTCACGACAGTGCAGCCGATGATCTCGTGGAAATAATATTCCCCTTCCGCGAGTTCGCCGAGCTGGCTTTCCGGCACCTTCAGAATCGCCCCCTTAAACCGTTCAACGTCGTTGATGCTGTCATAGCCTTCAAACGACAACAAGTCAAACGATTTATGGACGCGGTGGCTTTTCACCGTGACTTCAATCGGTTCCGTGTCCCGTTCGCGGAAAATGTACAGCTTGTTTCCTTTTTTATACCGTTCTTCAGGAAAGTCGGTGCGCGAAATGACGCGCACTTCGCCGCGGATGCCGTGCGTATTGACGATTTTTCCGACATTAAACCATCGTTCCATCGCTTTCATCCCTTCTTAGCGAATCTCTTTGACGACGCCGTCTTCAATGATGATGGCGCGCGTTTTTGTCACCTCTTCCCAACGGTCGCCGACGTTCACCTCAACGAGCGCCTCGACTTCCCGCTCTTTCAATTCGCTCCCTAACGGTAGCATATGTAATTGTTCGAGCTGAAACTCAAGCAGTTTCATTTTCTCCATCCGCTCGTCGATCTCTTTGGCAAAATATTGTTTCACTAAAGCGGGCGGATAGTTTCCGCTTTTCTCCATTCGTTTCTGTTCAAAACGAAGCTGGTCGCACTCGCGCTCGAGCTGCTGCTTGCGCGCCAAAAACGCGGCGGCAAGCTCTTGTTTGCTCCGTTCAGTGACGATTTGCCGCACCTCAACCGTTTGAATGAGCTTCATCCTCTTCCCCCTTTTTTGACACGGAATGAACGGCACCCGGGCCATTTCCGCGCCCTTTGGCATCATATCAAAAAAGGGAGAGGAACATCCTCACCCTTTGTCTTTCACTTGCACAACAACCCGCTTTGGCGATCCGGCCGCGGCGGCGGCAACGACCGTGCGAATCGCCTGGATCGTCCGCCCTTGTTTGCCGATCACTTTGCCAGTGTCGTCTTCATGCACGGACAGCTCGTAGATGACAGCCGTCTCTTCTTCGCGGCGCTCAACCGCCACCGCCTCCGGATGATCGACAAGCGCCTTGACGATCGTTTCAATGAGCGGCTTCATGTGCATCTCGCTTATTTGCCGTATTTCAAGTTATGGCTCACATTTCGCACCCTGAATAAAAATTCGAAATAAGCCCGATTTGACCGAATAAAAATTAATTATTTTACAATTTTTGTATAAAAAATTATTTTTATGCGAATATCCAGGTTGTTTTTTGTATATTATGCAAAGGTTGCGAAATATGAGTTATGGAACTTCTCTAAAATGCCTTGCTTCGACAGCAAGCTGCGCACCGTATCCGACGGTTTGGCGCCGTTTTGCAGCCATTTGAGCGCTAATTCCTCATCGATTTTCACTTGCGCCGGCTCAGCGACCGGATCGTACGTGCCGATCGTTTCGATAAAACGACCGTCGCGCGGCGAGCGCGAATCAGCTACCACGATGCGATAGAACGGTTTTTTCTTTGTCCCCATGCGTTTTAAACGAATTTTTACTGCCATAGTCAGTACGCACCTCCGTATATAGTTCACACAAGATAGTATATTAACAATTCTTTTTCCGTTTGTAAAGGTTTTTCGCTTAACAGATCTTCATTTACATAAATGGAAAACGGAATCCTTTCTTTTTCCCTTTTGGCATATTCGTCATCATTTTCATCATTTTTTTCATGTCGTCAAACTGCTTCAAAAGCCGATTCACTTCCTGCACAGTCGTGCCGCTTCCTTTGGCGATCCGTCGTTTCCGGCTGCCATTGATGATTTCCGGATGCATTTTCTCTTCTTTCGTCATCGAGCGGATGATCGCCTCGACGCGAGCAATTTGCTTTTCATCGACTTGAATGTTGGCGAGCCCTTTGATTTTGTTGGCGCCCGGCAACATTTTAATCAGTTCGTCAAGCGGTCCGAGCTTGCGCACTTGGCCGAGCTGGTCCAAAAAGTCGTCAAGCGTGAAGGTGGCCGTGCGCATTTTTTGTTCGAGCTCTTTCGCCTTCTCTTCGTCGACGGCCGCCTGCGCTTTTTCGATGAGCGTCAGGACATCGCCCATGCCTAAAATGCGCGACGCCATTCGCTCCGGATGGAACGGCTCCAAAGCGTCAAGTTTTTCGCCCATCCCAGCAAACTTGATCGGCGCTCCCGTCACGGCGCGGATCGACAGCGCCGCCCCGCCGCGCGTGTCGCCGTCCAGCTTCGTCAAAATGACGCCGGTGATGCCGAGCTGCTCATGGAAGCTTTGTGCGACATTGACGGCATCTTGCCCGGTCATGGCGTCAACGACGAGGAAAATTTCATCCGGCTTGACCGCTTCTTTCATTTCCTTCAGCTCATCCATCAACGCCTCATCAATGTGGAGGCGGCCGGCCGTGTCGATGAGCACGTAATCATAATGCTCTTCTTTCGCCCGCTCGAGCGCCTGTTTAGCGATTTCAACCGGATTGGCGTGCTCGCCTAACGAAAAGACAGGCACGTTCAGCTGCTTGCCAAGCGTCTCGAGCTGCTTGATCGCCGCCGGGCGGTAAACGTCGGCGGCCACAAGCAACGGCTTCCGGTTATGCCGCTTGCGCAACAAGTTGGCCAGCTTCCCGGTCGTCGTCGTCTTCCCGGCCCCTTGCAGCCCGACCATCATGACGACGGTCGGCGGCCTCTTGGCAACAGCAATTTGGCTTTGCTCGCCGCCCATTAACGCCGTCAGTTCTTCCTTGACGATTTTGATCACTTGCTGTCCCGGCGTTAAGCTTTTCATCACTTCCTGCCCGACAGCCCGCTCGCTCACCCGTTTAATAAAATCTTTGACGACCTTAAAGTTGACGTCCGCTTCGAGCAGGGCAAGGCGCACTTCGCGCATCATCTCTTTGACATCCGCTTCGGTTACTTTCCCTTTGCCGCGGATGCGGTTCATCACCTGCTGCAAACGTTCAGACAATCCTTCAAACGCCATGGCGGTTTCCCTCCCTAGTCGAGTTCGTCAAGCTCATTGACGAGCGCCGCCAATTCGGCGTCAGCGCCGTAGTGCCGGCTGATGTAGTCTTTCAGCCGCTCGATGATCTGCCGCCGCCGTTCATATTTTCGCAGCAGCCCGAGCTTCTCTTCATACTGTTCCAGCATCGCTTCTGTACGCCGGATGTTATCGTACACCGCCTGGCGGCTCACCTCATATTGTTCGGCAATTTCCCCGAGGGAGTAGTCGTCCAAGTAGTAAAGCGCCATATAGTTGCGCTGTTTCGGCGTCAACAGCGCTTGGTAAAAATCGTATAAATAGTTCATGCGCATCGTTTTTTCCAGCACCGGACTCTCCCTCCCTCATTGTTAAGTAAAATACCTTTACAAAAATGTAGTGTACCGTCTTTTCCGTAGAGTGTCAAGCGAGAACGGGCAAACGAGCGCACAACACCTTTGGGAGCACCCTCTGTTGGCTTGTTTATGATTCCAGCAAATCAGCAAACAATCCGTAGACGTACTGTTCTGGATCGAACACTTGCAAATCGTCCATCTTCTCGCCGAGGCCGACGAGTTTCACCGGGATGGCCATCTCGTTGCGAATGGCGAGCACGATGCCGCCTTTCGCCGTGCCGTCAAGCTTCGTCAACACGATGCCGGTCACATCGGTCGCTTCTTTAAACAGCTTGGCTTGGCTCATCGCGTTTTGCCCGGTCGTCGCATCCAACACAAGCAATACTTCATGCGGAGCGCCCGGAATTTCGCGGCTGATGACGCGTTTCACTTTTTCGAGCTCTTTCATTAAATTCACTTTGTTTTGCAGCCGCCCGGCCGTGTCGCATAACAATACGTCAACGCCGCGCGCTTTCGCCGCTTGAATCGCATCATACATGACCGCCGCTGGATCGGAGCCGGCCGCCTGCTTAATGACGTCGACCCCAACGCGCTCGCCCCACGCTTCGAGCTGCTCGATCGCCCCGGCGCGGAACGTGTCGCCAGCGGCCAACAAGACGGATTTCCCTTCCGATTTCAGCTTATGGGCGAGCTTGCCGATCGTTGTCGTTTTGCCGACGCCGTTGACACCGACGAACAAAATGACCGTCAGCCCGCCTTCTTGTATATTCAAAGCGGAAAGTTCTTTGTCATCGGCGCCGGCGCGGTAAATGTCAACGAGCTTTTCGGCGATGACGTCGCGCATTTGCGCCGGGTCTTGAATGTTGCGGCGCTTCACTTCCATTTTCAGCTCATCGACAAGTTCCATGACGGTCGTGACGCCCACATCGGCGGCGATCAAAATTTCCTCAAGCTCTTCAAAAAACTCTTCATCCACTTTCCGATAGCGGGCGATGAGGTCGTTCACTTTCCCGGCGAGCGAATTTCGCGTTTTTGACAGCCCTTCTTTAAACTTTTCGGTTACGGCATCCGCTTGCTTTGTCCATTTTTCTTTCAATTTTTGAAAAAAACCCATCCAAAGCGCCTCCTTTCCATTATGACCGCACGAGCTCCTTCGAATCTTCCAAACGGACGGAAACGAGCTTTGAGACGCCCGATTCTTGCATCGTGACGCCGTACAGCACGTCCGCTTCTTCCATCGTCCCTTTTCGATGGGTGATGACGATAAACTGCGTGTCGCGGCTGAACCGTTTTAAATATTGGGCATACCGCTGCACGTTCGCTTCATCAAGCGCCGCTTCGACTTCATCAAGGACGCAAAACGGCACCGGACGCACCTTTAAAATCGAAAACAAGAGGGCGATCGCCGTCAGCGCCCGTTCGCCGCCGGAAAGCAAGCTTAAATGTTGCAGCTTTTTCCCCGGAGGCTGAGCGACGATGTCGATCCCAGTCTCAAGCAAGTCGTTCGGGTCGGTCAGCCGCAAATCGGCGCGCCCGCCGCCGAACAGCTCGCCAAATACCTCGCCAAAATGGGCGCGGATTTGTTCAAACGTCGCGAAAAACCGTTTTTTCATTTCATCGTCCATTTCATCAATGACTTGGTGGAGCGTCGCCTTCGCCTCTTCCAAATCGGCTTTTTGCTCGCTTAAAAAGCGGTGCCGTTCGGAAACTCGTTCGTATTCATCGATCGCCCCCAAGTTGACGGTGCCGAGCTCCTCCATGGCGCGCTTGATCAGCTTCACCCGCTTGCGCGCCTCATCGGCGCCGATCTCAAGCGGGTACGCGGAGCGAGCCGCTTCAAACGACAGCCCATATTCTTCGCGCAGACGGACAAGCAAGTTCTCAAGCTCCACGTCAAGCCGGTTCAACTTCACTTCTTCGTCTTTCACGACATCAGCGAGCTGTTTATGCTGCCGCTTTGCTTCCTTCCATTCCCGCTCCAAATGCTCGAGCTGCCGTTGGCAGTCGAGCCGCTGTTCGCGGCGGCTTGCGATCAGTTCAATCGTTTTTTGCTTGTCCTCGAGCTTTTGCTGTCGTTGCTGTTCAAGCTCTGCCTCATTCCATGCCGGCGCCTCCATTTCTGCGTCCAAGGCGGCCCGTTCTTGTTCAGCCTCCTCAAGCTCGCGGGCGGTTTCGGCAAGCTCCGTTTCGAGCTCTTCGACTTTCCGGCGCGCATGTTTCACGCGCTCTTTCGTTTCCGCCAAGGCGATTTTTTGCTCGGTGATCACTGCCTGGAGCGTCTCTTTCGTCGTTTGCTCCGTCTGTTTTTGCGCCTGCAGCCGGTTGATGTCGGCATCGATCGCCTGCAGTTTCTCGGCAAGCTGCTCAAGCTGCCTGTCAATGGCGCCGAGGCGGCGGTTCAGTTCTGCCATTTCGCGCTCATCGTTCGCTTTTTCCTCATCATACAAAGCGAGCCGCTCGTCGATCCGTTTTTTCTGCCATTCGAGCTCGCGTTGCTCGTCCTTTTGTCTTTGCAACGCTTCTTGCAGCGCCGCGATCTCCTCTTGCAGCGCAGCCGCCTGCGCTTCCCGCTCCGCCTGCTCGCGTCGTTTCGCCGCAACAGCCCGCTCAAGCCGAGCGATCGTTTCATCCATTTCCTGAAGCTTAGCGGCTAGCGTTTCCAGCTCGCGATTCCGGCTTAACAGCGACACGGTCTTTTTCGCCGCTCCGCCGCCGGTCATCGCCCCGCCGGGGCTGACGACATCGCCGTCCAGCGTCACGAGACGATAACGGTACTGAAGAAGCTTAGCCAGCTCATTCGCGCCTTTTAAATCGGCTGTCACGATGACATGGCCGAGCAAATGGGCGATCGCCGCCCTATAGGTGCGGTCGTATTCGACGAGCTCGCTCGCAATGCCGACAAACGCCGGATGGCGGTCAATCGCCGCCCGCTCCCGTTCGGAAAGCGCGCGCGCTTGGATGACGTCAAGCGGCAAAAACGTCGCGCGCCCGTAGCCGTTCGTTTTCAAATAGTGAATCGCTTGCCGCGCCGCCTGTTCGCTGTCAACGACGATATGCTGCATCGCCCCGCCGAGCGCTGTTTCAATCGCCGTTTCATAGCGGTCCGGCACGCGAATGAGCTCGACAATGGCGCCATGAATGCCGGGCAGCCGGTCGCGCGCCTTTAGTACTTCCTTCACCCCTTGGAAAAAGCCGGCGTAGTCATGTTGCATCTCTTCCAACCATTGCTGGCGCGCTTTGGTTTGCTGCCGGTATTGGCGCGCCTGATGCAGCTGCGCTTCGTGCTGCTCGAGCTCCGTTTTTTGCGCCGCGAGCGCCGCGGCGAGAGCGGCTTGTCTATTATGCGCTTCCGCCAGCGCCTGTTCGAGGCGGGTCTGCTCGGCCCATAAGGCCGCCCGCTTCTGCTCGAGCTGTTCACGTTCGGCGAGATGGCGGCGGTTCGCTTCATCGAGCGCCGTCCGTTTGGCATGCAGCTTGCCAAGCGCCTGCTCCACATGTGCACGTTCATTTTTCAACGCCGCCTGTTCATGAACAAGGTCGATGTAATCACCTTTTCGCCGCTCGATTTCTTCTTCAATGTCGGCTTCATGCGCCGAAAGCAAAGCCTGTTTTTCTTTCAGCTCCCGCTCGAGTGCTGCGGCGGCCGCCTCAAGCCGGGCGAGTTCATCCCGCTCGGCATGCAGCTGCTCCGTCAAGCGGCGCCGTTTCGCAGCCAGTGCAGCCGTTATGTCGTCCAGCTGCGCTTTTCGCCTCGCGGCATGCTTTTTCCTCTCTTTCAACACTTCTTTCCGCCCTTCGAGCTTCTCAAGCTCTTCGCTGGCTAAAAGCAGCACTTGCTGCAAACCGTCGACCGATTCGTCAATGGCGGTCATTTGATCGCGCAGCTGTTCGATTTGGGCTTCCATTTTCTGTAACGCCGCCGCCAGCGCCACTTCGTCCCGCTGGTGCCCATCAAGCGCTTCCTTCAACTCATTCCATTGCCCGCGCAGCCGCTCGATGTCGTGAACCATCAGCGCCACTTCAAATCGCTCGAGCTCTTCGCGTTTTTCCAAAAACTCTTTGGCGAGCGACGCCTGCATGCGGAGCGGCTCAAGCTGCTGTTCGAGCTCGTGCAAAATATCGTTGACGCGGTGCAAGTTGTCTTGCGTCTCCGCTAGCTTCGCCTCCGCCTTTTTTTTCCGCAGCTTGTACTTCAACACGCCGGCCGCTTCTTCAAAAATCGTGCGCCGCTCTTCCGGTTTGCTGCTTAAAATCTCTTCGACCCGGCCTTGGCCGATGATGGAAAACGCCTCCTTGCCGAGCCCGGAATCGAGAAACAAATCGACGATGTCTTTCAAACGGCACGGCTGGCGGTTGATGAAAAACTCGCTCTCCCCCGAGCGATAGACGCGCCGGGTCACGCTCACTTCCTGGTACTCAAGCGGCAAAAAGCCGTCTTCATTGTCGAGTGTGATCGTCACTTCAGCCACATTGAGCGGCTTGCGCGATTCGCTGCCGGCGAAGATGACGTCTTCCATTTTCGCCCCGCGCAACGATTTCGCTGATTGCTCACCGAGCACCCAACGGATCGCATCGGTAATATTGCTTTTGCCGCTCCCGTTCGGACCGACGACCGCCGTCACACCAGGGACAAACTCGATCGATACACGGTCAGCGAACGATTTAAAGCCGATCACATCCAATCGTTTCAGGAACATGGTATGACGCCTCACCATCTTTCCACTGTGATCCACCACAAACACCCCGGAGCCATTTTGGGGAACCGGGACGTTCGATCTTTTCATCCTACCATACGAACTATCGAAAAAAACGCCTTTCTTCCCCCGCTCAAGGCGCGCATGTTCATCGAAACACCCATGAGCAGCGTTTGCTCTCCATCCCCTCGCACGTTCACAGAAAAAAGACTGACGTAACAGCGCCAGCCTTCACTGCTGGTCGGCAGCCCGCAACGTTTCGAGCGCCATTTGCGCCGCATGCTGTTCGGCTTCCTTTTTCGAGCGGCCGACGCCGATGCCAAGCTCTTGGCCGTTTAACGCTACGCGGGCGACAAACTCCTTGTTGTGGGCCGGACCTTTTTCCTCCAAAATGGCGTATTCAAGCGTTCCGCTGCCGTCCCGCTGCACCAATTCCTGCAGCTGGCTTTTAAAATCCATCACATGAGAAAAAGCACCTTCATCAATTTTCGGAAACATCGTTTGCTCCAAAAAGCGGATGACCGCATCCATTCCTTGATCCAAATACAAAGCGCCGATGAACGCCTCAAAGACGTCTGCCAAGAGCGCCGGACGCGTCCGCCCGCCGGTCAGCTCCTCGCCTTTGCCGAGTAAGACGAGCTCGCCGAACGACAGGGCGTTGGCAAATTTCACAAGCGACGGCTCACAGACGATGGCCGCCCTCAGCTTCGTCAATTGCCCCTCGCTCATATGCGGGAACTTTTGAAATAAATATTGAGAAACGGTCAGCTCCAGCACGGCATCACCTAAAAACTCAAGCCGTTCATTGTCTTCGTGAAGCCGCCGCCGATGCTCATTCACATACGATGAATGGGTGAACGCTTGAATCAACAGCTTTTCGTTTCGAAAGGTGATGCCGATTTTTTTTTGCAGCTCTTGAAACTTCGCCCGCCTCTTTTCATAGATGCGCTCTTTATCTTTTTGTTTTGACATAAAAATGCCCTCCGACTTCGTTCCAGAACAAAATGGCCTTGTCTTCTTCTATTATATCCGTTCTCCGGTCCGCTAAGCGAGCGGGAATCGTGCGCTTTTTCCGCAAGGCCCGCCGAGCATCCCTGAAAAAGCAGAGAAAGCCCCGTTCGAAGCAACGGGACTTTGCAAAAAAGCGGCATTACAGACGACTTTTTATGTAGTTCACAGCGTCTCCGACTGTGACGATTTTTTCCGCCTCTTCATCGGAAATTTCCATGTTGAATTCGTCTTCAAGTTCCATGACGAGTTCGACGATGTCGAGCGAGTCAGCGCCCAAGTCGTCCTTAAACGACGCCTCAAGCGTCACTTGCGATTCGTCAACCCCCAGCCGGTCAACGATGATTTTCGTTACACGTTCCAATACGTCTGCCATTGTGTTCACCTCCCTTCATGATTATAGTCGATGGAAGAGAAAAATACTAGCGGCGTTTTGTCATGGCATGACCATGCCGCCGTCAACATGAAGCGTCTGTCCGGTCATGTAGCTCGCGGCGTCGGAAGCGAGGAAAGCGACGACGCGGGCGACGTCATCCGGCTCACCGAAGCGAGCAAGCGGAATTTGTTTTAACATTTCCCCCTTCAGCTCCGGGCTGAGCGCTTCGGTCATATCGGTCGTAATAAATCCTGGTGCGACGGCGTTAACGGTGATGTTGCGGCTGGCGAGTTCGCGCGCCGCCGTCTTCGTCAGCCCGATGACGCCGGCCTTGGCGGCGACATAGTTCGCCTGCCCTGGATTGCCGATCACGCCGACGATCGAAGCGATGTTGACGATCCGCCCATAGCGTTGTTTCATCATCGGGCGCGTTGCCGCCTTCGTACAAAGAAATACCCCTTTTAAGTTCGTATTCATCACGGCATCCCATTCTTCTTCTTTCATCCGCATCAATAAATTGTCGCGCGTAATGCCGGCGTTGTTGACCAAAATATCGAGGCGGCCAAAATGGTCAATCGTCGTTTTCACCATGCGCTCAACATCTTCAGCGCGGGCGACGTCCGCCTGCACGGCGATCGCTTCGCGGCCGAGCGAGCGGATGGCCTCGACAACCTCATTCGCTTTCGCCTCGTTGCCGGCGTAGTTGACGGCAACGTTCGCCCCTTGGCGGGCAAGCTCCAGAGCGACCGCCCGGCCAATGCCGCGCGACGCCCCGGTGACGAGCGCAATTTTTCCTTCGAGCATCGCTTTATTCCCCTTTCAGCGCCGCAACGGTCGCTTCGAAGGAAGCGAGGTCGTTCACCGCATAAACGCGGGCGTTGCGGTCGATTTTTTTCACAAGGCCGGACAACACTTTTCCCGGACCGATTTCGACAAACGTGTCGACGCCAAGCGAAAGAAGCGTGCGCACCGACTGCTCCCAGCGCACCGGCGAGTACAGTTGTTCAATGAGAAGGCGGGCGATGTCCTCTTTTTTCGTCACCGGCTCGGCGGTCACATTGGCGATGATCGGAATGGCGGCGTCACGAATCACCAAACTGTCAAGAACCGCTTTCAGTTTTTCTGCCGCCGGCTTCATGAGAGCGGAGTGGAACGGACCGCTCACCTCAAGCGGAATGACGCGTTTGGCGCCGCGTTCTTTCGCCAGCTGCGCCGCTTTTTCCACTCCGGCTTTCGAGCCGGAGATGACGATTTGTCCCGGGCAGTTGAAGTTGGCGGGCTCGACCGGGTCGCCTTGGGCGGCGATTTCATTTGTCACCGCTTCGAGCGCCTCGGCGTCCATCCCAAGCACCGCCGCCATCGTCCCTTCACCGGCCGGCACCGCTTCATCCATCAGCTCGCCGCGGCGGCGCACCGCGTAAACGGCATCGGCAAACGACATGGCGCCGGCGGCGACAAGCGCCGTATATTCGCCTAAGCTGTGGCCGGCGACATAGTCAGCCTTAAGGCCAGCGCCGTCAACGAGCTGCCATAAGGCGATGCTGGCGGCTAGCAGCGCCGGCTGGGCGTTATATGTCAACGTCAGCTCTTCTTGCGGCCCGTTGAACATGAGCTTGGAAAGCGCGAATCCAAGCCGCTCGTCAGCCTCCGCGATGACGGCACGGGCGCGGTCGTCATGGTCGGCGGCGTCTTTTGCCATGCCGACCGTCTGCGAGCCTTGGCCCGGAAATAAAAAGGCGATTTTCCCCATTTTTGATTCCTCCTTTACCGATTATGCCCGTTCCAGCTCCGCTCTGATCGTACCGATGACATCATGAGCCACCATCTCTCGCGCTTGGCGGATGGCATGGAAAATAGCATTGGCATCGGACGACCCGTGCGCTTTAATGACCGGAGCATTTAAGCCAAACAGCGCCGCGCCGCCATACTCCGAGTAGTCCATCATCTTTTTCAGCCCGGCGAGCTTCGGTTTGAGGACGGCGGCGGCCAGCTTCGCCGCGACGCCGCTTGTCAGCGTCTGCTTGAGCAAGGAAAAGAGCGCCAAGGCCGTCCCTTCAATCGTTTTTAACGCAACATTGCCGGCAAAGCCGTCGGCGACGACAACATCAGCCACTCCTTGCAGCAGGTCGCGCGCTTCAACATTGCCGATGAAATGAAGGTTCGTTTCCTTGAGCAAGGCAAACGCCCGTTTCGTTGTTTCGTTTCCTTTTTGGTCTTCCGTTCCGACGTTCAGCAAGCCGATGCGCGGGTTTTCGACGCCGCGCACGTTCTTCGCGTACACATGCCCCATCAAAGCGTATTGCTGCAAATGTTCCGGCTTTGCATCGACGTTGGCGCCGACATCCAGAAAGACAAAGCCGCGCCCATCCAACGTCGGCAGCGTCGGGGCGAGCGCCGGGCGGTCGATGCCGGCTGCCCTCCCGACGACAAACAGTCCGGCCGCCATGAGCGCCCCGGTATTGCCGGCGGAAATGCAGGCAGCGGCGCGCCCTTCTTTCACTTCTTCCGCCATGCGCACCATCGACGAATTTTTTTTGCGCCGCACCGCCCGCACCGGCTCATCATCTGCTTCGATCACTTCCTCGGTGTGGATGATCGAAATGCGCTCTTCACTCGTCACATGCGGGCGAATTTTCGCTTCATCGCCAATCAGCGTAATCTCGATGTCAGGGAAATGGGCGGCGGCTCTCAGCGCCCCGCGCACGATTTCGCCCGGGGCATGGTCTCCGCCCATGGCATCAACCGCGATATTCATTGCTGTCCCCATCCTTTTTCTCTATGTTTGAACGGTACATTTCAAACGTCCCGGAAAAGACGAGCTCCTGGCCGACGTAGCTGTTCACCTCGACGATTGTGCGCCCGTGCGCCGTTTTGCCGGTCACTTTCGCTTTGGCTACGACCCGCTCCCCTTCTTTCACTTGGCGCACAAAACGAATGGTCGCTTTCGCTGTCAGCGCCAGTTCATCATGGATGACGGCGACGGCGAGCGAGTTGGCCTGAGCGAACAAATGGTGGCCGCGGGCGATGCGGGTGCGCCGAAAGACGTGCTCCTCTTTCACATCGAAGATCGAAATGGCGCTCGCATCCGGCTCGATGTCAATAATGTCGCCGATCACTTCTTCAAGCGGCAACGCCCGCACTTTATCAGCGAACGACTGGCGGGCGACATTCTTGATGCGCTCACGCAGTTCGGGAATCGACAGCTCAAGCCGATCAAGGCGGATCGTCTGCACGCTGACCGAAAATTTTTCGGCGAGCTCTTCATCGGTGATAAACGGGTTTTCCCGGATCGTCTCCTGCAACAACCGTTGCCGTTCGCGTTTGCTTTTTCTCATTGATTCGTGACACCGTCCGATTTTATGACTAGGTACTAAAAGTAATATATAATATCAAAAAACGAAATGCAAGCACAAAAAATGAAAAGCGGCCACATGCTGTCGGCCGCTGTGGATCCGACGCCCCCGCCAAACGGCTTTCCGCTCTATCCTCAAGGCCCACAAACGAAACCGTCGGACAGGCATCTCTTGCTTCCCCCATCCGAGGGGTGAAAATATAGGCGCAAACTAGCCAAAAAGTGAATCAATCACCATAAAAAACAACGGGGCGCGAATGCGAAAACGCCTCCTTCCTGTCTATTAATCTAGCTTTTCCCCGTCGAGTATGCCGGACGCTTCCAGCTCAGCGCGCAGCCCGGCGTACGCCTCATCGCGCCAAAACGCGGCCGAGGAAACGAGTTTGGCGGCATCGCGGCGGGAGACTTCCAAAATACGGTAATCATGCACTGGATCGCCGTAGCGGAATTCCGGGAGCCCGCTTTGTTTTGTACCGAAAAAATCGCCCGGACCGCGCAGCTCCAAATCTTTTTCGGCCAACACAAACCCATCGGCCGTTTCCGTCATGATGCGCATTCGTTCTTTGCCGACTTCCGATTTCGGGTCGGCGATCAAAATGCAGTACGACTGGGCGTCGCCGCGCCCAACCCGCCCGCGCAGCTGATGGAGCTGGGCGAGGCCAAACCGTTCGGCGTCGTAAATGACCATCACCGTCGCATTCGGTACATTCACGCCGACTTCAACGACCGTCGTCGAGACGAGCACATGGATGCGGTTTTCGCTGAACGCCCGCATGACGCGTTCTTTTTCGTCGGCCGACAGCCGGCCGTGCATAAGGCCGATCTCATATTTCCCGCGATAATAATGGACAAGTTGGCTATGGACATCGATAGCGTTTTGCACATCCAATTTGTCCGACTCCTCAATGAGCGGACAGATGACATACGCCTGATGACCGCGGCGCAATTCCTTTTCGATAAAATCGAGCACGCGGGCGAACTGATGATGCTTCACCCAATACGTCTCGACTTTTTTTCGTCCGGCCGGCATTTCATCGAGCACCGATACGTCCATGTCGCCGAACGCTGTAATGGCGAGTGTGCGCGGAATCGGCGTCGCCGTCATCATCAATACATCCGGTGCATGCCCTTTCTCACGCAAAATGCGGCGCTGTTCGACGCCAAACCGATGCTGCTCGTCCGTAATGACAAGGCCGAGCCGGCGAAACTGCACTCCTTCTTGAATCAAGGCGTGCGTGCCTACGACGATATCGATCGTTCCTTCTTCCAGTTCGGCAAGCACCTCTTTGCGCCGCTTTCCCTTCACTGAGCTTGTCAAGAGCGCGATAGTCACATCAGTATCGGCAAACAGCTCGGCGAGCGAGCGGGCGTGCTGTTCAGCCAAAATTTCCGTCGGCACCATCAGCGCTCCTTGAAACCCGGACAAAGCGGCGGCGTAAAGGGCGACAGCGGCAACGACCGTCTTGCCAGAACCGACGTCGCCTTGCAAAAGCCGGTTCATTTGCCGCGGCGAGCGCATGTCCGCCAAAATTTCGCCGATGACGCGGCGCTGGGCGTTCGTCAAAGCAAACGGCAATCCGGAAAGAAAGGACGAAAGCCGCTCTTCAGAAAACGAGTGAACGACGCCGCGCCGCTCATCGCGCATCAACCGACGGAGCGCCTGCATTTTCAACTGGTACAACAAAAACTCCTCATAGACGAGCCGGCGCCGCGCCTGATGCAACTCTTCGCGCGTGCGCGGAAAATGAAGGGCGCGGAGCGCTTCTTGTTTGTCGACAAGGCGATAAGCGCGGCGCAAAGCGGGCGGCAGCGGGTCGGGGATGTGCTCGCCAAACTGTTCGAACGCCGCTTTCATCAACCGGCGCATCGTTTTCACCGTCAGCGGGCTGCGCACGGAGTAAACCGGCTCGATGCCGATGGTCTCCGGAGCCGGTCCGAACCGAAGCTCGTAGGCGTTGATCGTTTGCCGATGCCGGTCCCATTTGCCGATCACCGTCACCGTCTCGTTCAGGGCGATTTTTTCCTTCAAATAGGGACGGTTGAAACAAACGACGGTGATCAAGTAGCGATCGGCCAGCATGCGGAAGGAAAGGCGCGATTTTTTCTTTCCGTAATACGTCAACAGCGGGGCGCTGTATACTTTCCCTTCCACTGTCACTTTTTCTTCATGGCGGACGGCGGCCAAATCTTTTTGTTCGTAATCATCATAGCGGTACGGGGCGTACGCAAGCAGCTCACCGACCGTCGCGATGCCGATGTCGGCAAGCGCCGCCGCCGTCTCTTCACCGATGCCTTTGACCGCCGCCACCGGCTGTTGCATCGCTTCGTTCACTTCGATGCCGCAGAAGCGCCGAAAATGCGGGCCGCAATGGCGCGGCCAGTCGGCGTCGCGGCCAACCCCCCTTGCGCCGTTTCTTTGAGCGCCACCGGCATGGCTGCACCGATGCGATACATCGCTTCAATCACTTCATCGCACGGGATGCGGCTTTTAATGCCGGCTAGCGCCATATCCGCAGCGATCATGGCGTTCGCCGCCCCCATCGCGTTCCGCTTGACGCACGGCACTTCGACCAGGCCAGCAACCGGGTCGCATACTAATCCCAACATATTTTTTAAGGCGATGGCCATCGCTTCGGCCGCTTGGCTCGGCGTCCCACCGGCCAGCTCAACCAGCGCCGCGGCGGCCATGCCGGCCGCCGACCCAACCTCGGCTTGACAGCCGCCGGCGGCGCCGGAAATCGAGGCGTTGTTGGCGACAATGTAGCCAAACGCCCCGGCTGTAAACAAAAACTCAATCATTTCCATTCTTGTCGGCCGCAGCTTCTCTTTCACGGCAAACAGCGTCCCCGGGACGACGCCGGCCGCCCCAGCCGTCGGCGTGGCGCAAATGACGCCCATCGCCGCGTTCACTTCGTTGGTCGCCATGGCTTTGCTGACGGCGTCTAAAATCGTCTCTCCGGACAAAAAACGGCCGCCTGCAATATAGCGTTGCATCCGCACCGCATCGCCGCCCGTCAGTCCGGAACGGGATACAACCCCTCGCAGCCCCTTCTCGACGGCACGCTCCATGACGGCCAAATGGCGATCCATTTGGGCGATAATCTCTTCCCGGCTTCGCCCGCTCACTTCCACTTCTTGACGGATCATCACTTCAGCGATTTTGATGTTGTCCTTTTCGGCCAACGCCACAAGTTCAGCCACATTGCGAAACATTCATGCTCACCTATCCTCTCTCCATTACAGCGATGTCTATCCAAATGCTAACAGACACGAAACCGTTTTCTTCCTAATCAACGAGTTTGGCCACTTGGATGATGTTCGGCAGTTGCTCAAGCTCGCCAATGAGATCATCGGTCAGCGGCTGATCGACTTCGATCGCCATGAGCGCCTCTTTCCCTTTCTCCTTGCGCGACACTTCCATATGGCCGATGTTGATTTTCTGTTTCGCCAACACCGAAGCCACCGCCCCAATCGTCCCGTACCGGTCGTTATGCATAATGAGCAGCGCCGGATGGTGACCGGACAGCTTCAAGGCAAACCCATTCAATTCGACGATTTCGATTTTGCCGCCGCCGATCGAAATGCCGACGAGCTCAAGCTCGCCTTCGTCATCGCCAATCCGCAGGCGCACCGTATTCGGATGATGCGGAATCGCTTCCTCGGCAGAAAACGAAACGTCCACCGCTTCCTCACGGGCGATCTCAAGCGCATTCGGAAGACGTTCATCGAACGTGTCAAACCCGAGCAGCCCGGCGACAATGGCAACGTCGGTGCCATGCCCCCGATACGTTTCGGCAAATGAGCCGTAAAACGAAATGCGCGCCCACGTCGGCTTTCGGCCAAACAACTTGCGCGCAACCAAACCGATGCGCACCGCCCCGGCCGTATGTGAACTTGACGGCCCGACCATCACCGGGCCAATGATATCAAAGACGCTTTTGTATTTCATCTCCGCTATTCCTCCACAAAACAGAAAAATAAGAAAAATAGAAGGGAATGCTCCCTTCTATTATTCTAACATATTATTCGACGGAAATGATGAATGGATACAGCGGCTGCTTTCCGTTATGCACTTCCACTTCGACCCCGTCATGTTTCGTTTCCAAATAGGCAACGACTGTTTCCACATCGATCTCCGTTGCGTCTTCGCCGTACAAAATGGTCACGATTTCGCTTTCTTCATCAATGAGCGCATCAAGCAGCCGCTTCGTTACGGCGAGTTTGTCTTTGTCAGCGGCAATAATGCGGTCATCCAATAACCCCATGTAATCGCCCTTTTGAATCTCGATGCCGTCAATCGTCGTATCGCGCACGGAAAACGTCACTTGCCCCGTTTTCACTCGCGACAGCGCCGCCGTCATCGCCCGCTCGTTTTGCTCGACCGATTGCGCCGGATTGAACGCCAGCAACGCCGCCAGACCTTGCGGAACCGTTTTCGACGGGATGACGATCACCCGCTGTTCGGAAAGCTCCGCCGCTTGTTTTGCCGCCATCACAATGTTTTTGTTGTTCGGCAGCACAAACACCGTTTCCGCGTTAGCGAGGCGGATGGCGTCAGCGATTTCTTCCGTGCTCGGGTTCATCGTTTGCCCACCTTCAATGATGGCGTGTGCACCGATGCTCCGAAACAGTTCAGCCACGCCAGCGCCCATGGCGACGGCGACGATACCGTACGGCTTTGCTTCCTCTTTGGCAACACCAGGCAGCGTTTTTGCCTCCTTGCCGACGATGTTGGCATGTTGTTCGCGCATGTTTTCAATTTTAATATTGATCAAGCTGCCGTAGCGTTGACCGTATGTCAGCACCTCACCCGGCGTTTCCGAATGGATGTGCACCTTAACGAGCTCGTCATCAGCGACAACGAGCAACGAGTCGCCGAACTGGCTTAACTCGCGGCGGAACGTTTCTTCGGAAAACGGGTGCTCGGCCAGCTTGTCCGGCTCAAAACGGACCATAAATTCCGTACAGTAGCCAAACTCGATCTCATCGGTATGAATATGGCTTTGCGCGCTTTGATGGTGCACCATTTTCACTAAATCGTCCATCCGCGCCTCAGCGCGTGCGGCGCTCACGATTTCCCCTTTCAGAGCAGCAAGAAACCCTTCATAGATGTATACGAGCCCTTGACCGCCGCTGTCGACGACACCGACTTCCTTTAAGATTGGAAGCAATTCGGGCGTGCGCTGCAGCGCCGCTTTCGCCTCGGCGAGCGCCGCTTCCATCACGGCGATCACGTCGCGTTCTTTTTTTGCCACCTCCACCGCCTTGCGCGCCGCTTCTTTGGCAACGGTGAGGATCGTCCCCTCAACCGGCTTCATCACCGCCTTGTAAGCTGTATCAACCCCAGCCTGCAAAGCGGCGGCGAATTCGAAGCTGTTCACTTGCTGTTTGCCTTCCACCGCCTTGGCAAATCCGCGGAACAGCTGCGACAAAATGACGCCGGAATTGCCGCGCGCCCCCATCAACAGCCCTTTCGCCAGCGCCGCGGCGACGTTGCCGATATGGTCGGAGGCGTTCGCCTTCACTTCTTTCGCCCCGGACGTCATCGACAAGTTCATGTTCGTTCCTGTATCGCCATCTGGAACCGGAAAGACGTTCAGCGCATCGACCGTCTTGGCGTTGTTCGCCAAATGTGCGGCCCCTTGCTGCACCATATCGGCAAATCGTCTTCCGTCAAGCGTCCTCATTGTCACCGGCTAACTCCTCCTTACTACGGGTTTGACACCCGAACCCCTTGAACGTAAATATTGATCGACTGAACCACCAGCCCGAGCGTCTGATCGAGCGTGTACTTCACTTTCGACTGCACGTTATGGGCGACTTCGGAAATTTTCGTTCCGTAGCTGACGATGATGTACATATCGATATGTACCTCGCCGTTTTCTTCGCGGACAATAACCCCTTTGGAAAAATTCTCCCGGCGCAAAATTTCCGACAGCCCATCGCGAATTTGGTTTTTCGACGCCATTCCGACAATGCCGTAGCAATCGACGGCTGCTCCCCCCGCGATCATCGCAATTACTTCATTGGCAACTTCGATGCGCCCGTATTTCGTTTGCCATTCGATCGACATGCTCGTTCCCCCTTTGCGTATCTCGCACAGCTACCCCTATTGTACTATAACGCTTTCTGTTTTCAAAGCGCTTCCCGTCCGCCCACTAGTATTATTTAGCCGAAAACTGAAATATATGTCAAGGACAGTTTCTTGAAAGAAAACCGCACGTCTATTGCAATCCCTACGGTTGTATGGTAAATTATAATAGTGTTTTTAGAGGGATGTGAAAGCAAGGAGGGAAAAACGATGGCGAAATGCTTTGTGACCGGCAAGAAGAAATCGTTCGGCAACTCGCGTTCGCATGCCATGAACGCCAGCCGCCGCACATGGAAAGCCAACTTGCAAAAAGTGCGCATTTTAGTTGACGGCAAACCGAAACGCGTCTGGGTTTCGGCGCGCGCGCTGAAATCTGGAAAAGTGAAACGCGTCTAACGGCCTAACGAAAAGAAGCCGCCCCAAAAGGTTGCAACCCTCCTTTTGTTCGGCGGCAACAAAAAAGCACCAAAAATGGTGCTTTTTTCTTATCCTTTTTTAAATGCGTTCAACACCGCCCGCACGATTCCGCCTAAAAATCTCGGCAGCTTGATCGTATAAAACTTCATCCCGATTCCCTCCTCACACCGATCATAACGAGCTTCCCGCCATTTCCTTATCCATTATATTCCGTCATAAGCCAAGCGCGACTACGGGCAGCCGGCAAAATCGCTGCTCCTTATCATCATTAATATGCCTTCTGAAAACGAAAAAGTACCGGAAGATTGGATAAGTTCGTTACTAATACATAATGTCGAACCGCGGGAAATATGACAGTTTGTTAGCGGATATTTAAATCCGATAAGCGTAAGCTCTGCCACCGTTTCGGAAATCGGGATGTATGACACATAGCGGTATCGCTCGTCGCGCGCGACCGTATGCACGCCGGGCAGATGGACGGTGAGCACGTTTTGCCGGTCGATGAGTTCAATGGGCCGCCCGGCGTACTTTAACAGCAGCTCAACGTTGCCAAACAAATGGTCAAGCCGCCCGCCGGTCGCCCCAAACAGACGGATGGCCCCATCTGTCTGCCTAACCGCCCAGTCAAGGGCGATCTCCATATCCGTTTTGTCTTTTTCCGCCGGCCAAATGTCAAGCTCCGGCAGCATCTCCCTTAGCCGCTTGACCTCCTCTGCCGGCAGCGAATCAAAATCGCCAAACGCCCGCACCGGACGGAGTCCGAAATCCAGCAGCGCTTTCGTGCCGCGGTCGACGCCGACCCACTGCACATCGCTCCCATCATACGAGCGCAAATCGGGAAGAAGGTGGCGCGGACCGCCGCCGACAATATGAATCAACACATGCGTTTCCCCCTTTCGGCAAGGGCCGAGGCGGCCATCTTCCGTCCTTTTCTTTGCTCTCATCACCCTGCGGCTCGATAAGATGGCAAAAGCGGCGCTGCCTTTTGGCTAGTTGGCGCACGCTTCGCGAAGCGTGCGAATGGCGGCGGCTCGATCCCGTTCATTGTAGATGGCCGAGCCGGCGACAAGCACGCTCGCCCCGGCTTCCACGCAAAGCGGCGCCGTTTCCGCATTGATGCCGCCGTCGACCTCAATATCGACCTCTTTGTTTTGTTCGCTGGCCATCCGGGCGACCTCACGGATTTTTGGCACGACCGCCGGAATGAACGCCTGTCCGCCAAACCCTGGATTGACCGTCATCAACAAGACGAGATCGACATCAGCGATCACATGGCGGATCATCTCGACCGGTGTATGCGGATTGAGCACCACCCCGGCTTTGACGCCTTGTTCTTTGATAAAATGAATCGTCCGATGCAAATGCATGCACGCCTCAACATGGACGGAAATCACATCCGCGCCCGCTTTCGCAAACGCCGGAATGTATCGGTCCGGGTCGGCGATCATCAAATGGACGTCAAGCGGCAGCTTCGTCACCGGTCGAATGGCGGCCACGACCGGCGGACCGAACGTCAAATTCGGCACGAAATGCCCGTCCATGATATCGACATGAATCCAATCCGCCCCGCCTTCCTCGACCGAACGAATTTCCTCAGCCAGGCGGGCGAAATCGGCTGATAAAATCGATGGCGCAATTCGAATCATGTTCAATACCTCGGCTTTCGTTCTTTCATTTCGGCAACAAAACTAACGTAGTGGTCATAGCGGTACGATGGAATCTCCCCAGCCTCGACCGCCTCACGCACAGCGCATTTCGGCTCGGCGATATGAAGGCAGCCGCGGAACTTGCACCCTTCCCCGTATGTTCGGAATTCAGGAAAATAATGCGGCAATTCGTCAAGCTCGATCTGGTCGAACTCAAGTGCACTAAACCCTGGGGTGTCGGCGACAAGCCCACCGGCGACCTCAAGCAGTTCGACATGGCGGGTCGTATGCTTGCCGCGCCCTAAATGGGTGGAAATGTCGCCCGTTTTCAACCGCAAATCCGGACGGAGCGCGTTTAATAGGGACGATTTGCCGACGCCGGACTGCCCGGCGACGACGGAGACGCGGCCGCGAAGGCGCAACGCCAGTTCATCGAGGCCGCCCTTGGTCACTGCTGACGTTTCAATCACGTCGTAGCCGATGCGCCGGTAATCATGCACGTAGCGGGCGATCTCTTCTTTCGATTCGCCATCCAACAAATCGATTTTGCTGATGACAATAATCGGCGTGATGCGTTTCGATTCAACCAAGACAAGAAAGCGGTCGAGCAGCTTGGCGCTGAAGTCCGGGCTTACAGCCGAAAAGACTAAAATCGCCTGCTCGACGTTGGCAATCGGCGGCCGCACAAGCTCATTTTGCCGCTCGCCAATCTCCAAAATATAGCCTTCCGTTTCGCTCGTCGCCTGAAAAACGACGCGGTCGCCGACGAGCGGCGTCACTTTTTTCTTGCGGAACACACCGCGCCCGCGGCATTGGAACACGCGGCCTTCGGACAAGACGTAATAAAATCCGCTTAACGCTTTAATGATTTGTCCTTCCGCCATAGCCTCACCCCTTTTTCCCGTCATTTTCTTGGGTATGGGATCGACCCTTCCTCTTTGACGACATTGTTGACAATGACGCGGTAATAAGCGGTCTCCCCATATGGAATTTCAAACTCGACCATCTCGGTCGCTGGCGCCGTCAGCCGGTATGTTTTGTATGGCGTTGACATATTGTGGGTGGCATCTTGGATGTAAAGCTGGGCTTCAACAATTTGCCCGGGCATCGCCGGTTCATACGGGATCATAATCTCTTTCACCACCGTTTTGGACGGCTTCGGCTCCGGCCCGCGGGAAATGACGACAGTGATGGTTTCCCCTTTTTTTACCTGCTCGTTCGCCGCTGGAGTTTGCGAAATGACAAGCCCTTCCGGCACCTCGTCTGAATACTCGTACTTCACGTCAATGCGCAGCCCTTGATCCGCGCCGTAGTCGCGCACGCTTTTTTCCGTATAGCCGGTCAAATCTTTAACGGTGACCTTCTCCGGCCCGAGGCTGACGGTGAACATCACTTCCGTTTCATCAGGCACGACTTCATCACCGGCGTACGGGTATTGATCCAAAATCGTCCCTTCCGGCTTGTCGCTGTAGCGGCCGCTGCGTGTGATGCGGGCAAACCCTTCGGCGCGCAGCTCCTCCTCCGCCGCAGCAATATCATCGCCAATGAAGCTTGGAAATTCGATTTTCTTTTTTCCAATGCTTTTATAAATAATGACGCCGGCCCCTTTCTTCACCGTCATGCCGGCTTCCGGATCGGTGCGCACGACTTTTCCTTCTTCGATTTGATCATCTTCCACATCGATCGTATCTTTGATTTCCAAACCGAGAGACGACAGCTGTTCAACAGCGTCATCATAGTTTTTGTTGACCACGTTCGGCATCGTCACTTCTTTTGGAAAAATGAGGTCCGGAATCCATGTGACCGCGCTGACGCCGACAGCTCCCATGAACAGCAAGGCAGCCACAAGCCATGCAATCCATACCCGCTTCCGCTTCGGTTTCGGTTCGTCGATCGTATGAACCGGTTCGCTCGTTTTTTCTTCGTACACAAGCGTCTCTTGCTCCAACGCCGCGCTTTCCACATGTTTGATCATCGGAACGGCTTTCGTCGCTTCCTCATCGTCATCGGGTATGGTAAATTTCGGCTCGTTGCGCCGCCTTGGATCCAGCGCTGTCCGAATGTCCTCGTTCATTTCGCGCGCGGATGCATAGCGGTAAAACGGGTCTTTCGCCGTCGCTTTTAAAATAATGTTTTCCACACTTTGCGGGATGTCCGGATTCCACGCCTTCGGCGACGGCGTTTCCGCCTGCAAGTGCTTCAACACGATCGAAACGGCTGATTCGCCGGAAAACGGCAGCCGACCGGTGACGAGTTCAAACATGACAATGCCGAGTGAATAAATATCCGATTTTTCAGTAGCGATGCCACCGCGCGCCTGCTCCGGCGACAAATAATGAACCGAACCGAGCACCGAGTTGGTCTGCGTGATCGTCGTGCCGCTCATCGCCACAGCGATGCCGAAGTCGGTCACTTTCACATTGCCGTGCTCATCAAGCAAAATGTTTTGCGGTTTAATGTCGCGATGGATGATGCCGTTCTCATGGGCATGGGCGATCGCTGATGTCAGCTGGTCCATGATGCCAAGCGCCCGTTCGACCGGAAGCGGAGCGTGCTGCTGGATGTATTGCTTCAGTGTCGCGCCGCGCACATATTCCATGACGATGTAATAGACGCCTTCCTCTTCGCCGACGTCATAAATGGAGACGATATGTTCATGGTTTAAGCTCGTCGCCGCTTGCGCCTCGCGGCGGAACCGTTTGATGAACTGATCATCATTGGCAAAATCAAGGCGGAGCACTTTGACAGCAACATCGCGCTCCAAAATCATATCGCGGGCCAAATACACGTTGGCCATACCGCCGCCGCCGATGAGGCTGATGATTTTATAGCGGTCATTCAATCGCTTTCCAATGAGCACGCCGATCACCCACCTTCACGTTCCGCTGAAACATCGATGACCGCCAGCGAAATGTTGTCTTCTCCGCCCCGCCCGTTGGCGAGCTGGATAAGCGCCTCCGCCTTCTCTTCCAGCGTGCCGGCACCCGTCAAAATATGTATCATGTCCGCTTCCGGCACTTTATTGGACAACCCGTCCGAACATAACAGCAACATGTCGTCCTCGTCGAGCGCCACTGTTTTAACGTCGATTTTCACCGCCGGTTCCGTGCCGAGCGCCCGCAACAGCACGTTTTTGCGCGGATGATGCTCAGCCGCTTCTTTGGAAAGTTGCCCGCTTTTGACGAGCTCATTGACCAACGAATGGTCGTCGGTCAGCTGCTGAATTCCGCTTTTGTTGAGCACGTAGCAGCGGCTGTCGCCGATATGGGCAACCGTCGCAAACGAATTAGCGCAAACGGCGGCGACGACCGTCGTCCCCATTCCTTGACATTCCGGGTGGGAACGGGCATGGTGAAACAATTGTTCGTTCGCCGCCGCAATCTGCGTCTTGAGCCATTGCTCCGCCTCAGCCGGCGAAGCAAGGCCACTCTCTTTCTCCCATCGCTCCTGCAAATACGCCACCGCCATGGAACTGGCCACATCACCGGCGCGATGGCCGCCCATCCCGTCAGCGACGACCGCTAAATATTGGCCGCTTTGATTGACAAATACGCCGCCGCTGTCTTCGTTATGTTCGCGAATTTGGCCGATGTCAGTTCGGAAAACGGCTCGCATCCGATTCACCTCGTCTCCTCTTTTCGCTCCTTCGCGCGAAGCTGTCCGCAGGCGGCATCGATGTCGTGTCCATGTTCGCGGCGAATGGTGACATTGATTCCATGTTTTTTCAACGCCCGTTCAAAGGCGAAAATTTGGCTGCGCGGCGTGCGCACATAGTTGCGCTCCGGCACGTAGTTAACCGGAATCAAATTCACATGGCATTTCAGCCCTTTAATCAGCTCGGCCAACTGCTCGGCGTGCTCAAGCTGGTCGTTCACCCCGCCAAACAATCCGTATTCAAACGTCACGCGCCGGCCGGTTTTTTCAATGTAATACCGAACCGCCTCCATCAACTTGGGCAGCGGGTACGCTTTATTGATCGGCATGAGTTTCGTCCGCAGCTCATTCGTCGGTGCATGCAACGAAATGGCGAAGTTGATTTGCATTCCTTCATCGGCAAATTGGTAAATTTTTGGGATGATGCCGCTGGTGGAAACGGTGATATGGCGGGCGCCAATGTTCAACCCTTTTGGGTGATTGACGATGCGCAAAAACTTGATGAGCGCATCGTAGTTGTCAAACGGCTCGCCGATGCCCATGACGACGATGCTGCTGACGCGTTCATTCGTTTCATCGAGCGCCTTTTGCACTTGCACGACTTGGGCGACGATCTCGCCCGCCTCTAAATGACGCTTCAGTCCGCCGAGCGTCGAAGCGCAAAACGTGCAGCCGATGCGGCAGCCGACTTGCGTCGTGACACACACCGAATTGCCGTAGTGATGACGCATGAGCACCGTCTCGATCGAATAGCCGTCATGGAGCTCAAACAAAAATTTGATCGTTCCGTCTTTAGACGTTTGTTTGACCACGGTTTTCAACGTCGTGATCGAAAATGATGACGCTAGCTGTTCGCGCAGCCGCTTTGGCAAATTCGTCATGTCGGCAAAATCGGTGACGCGGTTTTGATACAGCCACTCGTAAATTTGCGTGGCCCGAAACGGCTTTTCGCCTTGAGCGACCAGCCATTCCTTCAATTCGTCTAGCGTGAGCGAATAAATCGATGGCAACGGAGGCTGCGTTTCGCCGACAGAGCGGCGGGCAGCCGGACGAGCCATTTCCATGCTTTTACACCTTCTTTCGCAGTCGGGCGATAAAAAACCCGTCAGAGTCAAAATGATGCGGCAGCAGCTGAAGCATGCCGCCTTTCACATGCGGCCGCACCGGTTCCGGCATCCGCTCGGGAAGGCTGGCGTCGAGGAAGAAGTCCGGATGATCCGCTAAAAAGCGGGCGATGGCTTCTTCATTTTCCTCGCGCTCCACCGTGCATGTGCTGTAGACAAGCGTACCGCCTTTTTTCAAAAGCGGGGCGGCCGCCCGCAAAATGGCTTGCTGAATCTCGACAAGCGCGGCGACATCGTCTCTCCCTTTCGTATATTTGATCTCCGGTTTGCGGCGAATGACGCCGAATCCAGTGCACGGCGCATCGACCAAAACGCGGTCAAACGATTCCGGGGCAAACCGCTCGCCGAGCCGGCGGCTGTCAAGGGCGAGCGTCGCAACGTTGTCAAGACCGAGCCGCTTGGCCTGCTGTTCGATCAGCTTTACCTTATGTTCGTGGATATCAACAGCAACGACCTCGCCGCGCCCGTCCATCCGCTCGGCGATATGGGTCGTTTTCCCGCCCGGCGCCGCGCAGCAGTCAAGCACCCGCTCGCCGGGGGCTGGGTCGAGCGCTCGAGCGACAAGCATTGAGCTTTCATCTTGAATCGTCAGCCAACCGGCGCGAAACGTCTCCGTATGAGCCAAATTCCCTTTTTCCGCCCGGATGGCCTCCGGAGCGACATGGCCAGGGATTGCCTGCATCCCTTCAGCGCGCAGCCGCTCGAGTGCTTCTTCGACAGTCGCACGCAGCCGGTTGACGCGGGCCGTTGATTGCGGCGGGCGCAAATTCGTCTCGCACATGCGCGCCGCTTCTTCATAACCATATTGCTGGATCCAGCGCCGGACGAGCCACTCGGGATGGCTGGTGGCAAGGGCGAGCCGCTTGCCCGCGTCATCAACCGCCTCGATCGACGGCAGCCCCTCGCGGCCGATGGCCCGCAATACGCCGTTGACAAGTGAAGCGATGCCGCGATGGCCGCGCCGTTTGGCGATTTCAACCGCTTCAAAGACGGCGGCGCGGTCGGGAACACGGTCCAAATACACCATTTGATACAGCGTCAACCGAAGAAGCACGCGCACCCACGGCTCAAGCCGGCGCGCCTTGCGCAAAAACGGCGCCAAATAATAATCGAGCGTATCGCGCCGTTGCACCGTGCCGTAGACAATCTCGGTCAACAGCGCCGCATCGCGCCCGTCAAGGCGTCCTTTTTGAATGGCTTCGTTTAATTGCAAATGACTGTACGCTCCTTTTTGTTCAATGGCTAACAGCGTATCTAAAGCAAGTTCACGTACGTTCATGATCCTCTCCTAGCTTCATGCCGACCGCCAGCCGGCTGCCGGCGCCGCGCAAAAATTCGCCCGCCGCCATCCGTTTTTTTCCGGCCGGCTGCAATTCGGTGATGCGAATGGCTGTCTCATTGCCGGTGGCCACGACAATGCCGTTTTCCTCGAGCGCCAAAATCGTGCCCGGCGGCGCCAAACGGGGCGCCGGCACTTTTTCACCCCACCAAACCTTCCAAATGTGCCCATCCTGCGTTGTATACGTGACCGGCCACGGATGGAAGGCGCGAATATGGTTGTAAATGGCTTCGCCGGGCTGCGTCCAATCGATCCGCTCCTGCTCGCGGCGAATGTTCGGCGCATACGTCGCTTTCTCCTCATCTTGCGGAACGGGCGTAATTTTTCCTTCCAATAAAAGTGGAAGCGTTTCTGATAGTAGTTTAGCCCCGGCGGCGCTCAATTTATCATGGAGCGTGCCGACCGTATCCGTTTCGGCAATCGGCACTTCGACTTGCGCTAACATGTCGCCGGCGTCCAACCGCTCCACCATATACATGATCGTGACGCCCGTTTTCGTTTTCCCTTGCCAAATGGCGTAATGGATCGGCGCCCCGCCGCGCAGCTCGGGCAGAAGCGAGGCATGGACGTTGATGCAGCCGTATTTTGGTGCATCAAGCAGCGCTTTCGGCAAAATTTGCCCGAACGCCGCCGTTACAATCAAATCGGGCGCAAACGCCAGCACTTGTTCGTATTGCTCCGGCTCGCGAATTTTCGTCGGCTGCAGCACCGGGATGCCGTGATGCTCCGCTTCCACTTTCACCGGGGGCGGAATGAGCTCGCGCTTCCGCCCTTTTGGCTTATCCGGCTGGGTGACGACCGCTGCAACGCGGTAGCCGTCATGAAGAAGCTGGCGCAAAATCGGCACGGCAAAGTCAGGTGTTCCCATAAACACAATGTTCGTCATTGGCATCTATCCTTCCAATTCTTCAAGATCGCAATACCGAATCACTTTCGACTTGACACTCCACACGCCTAAAGGACGTGGGATTCTTGGGTCGCTCACGCCCTCATCCATTTCTGGTTCGGACAACGCCCAAGTTCAGGGGTGTGCCATCACCCCGTCCCATCGGGTTAAGATGTACCCCAATGGGCGGCGCACCTGTGACCAGTGCGCTAGGTTAGGCGGCGAAGCCCGAAATCGCTTTGGCGATGTTGATGGCGCCATTTAAGTCGGCGTGGAGGGTGTATCCGCATTTTTTACACTGAAAGTGGATGCCATTGCGATTTCCCTTTTCCCGATGTCCACATTTACACGTTTGGCTCGTGTAGGTCGGCTTCACCCACTCGACCCGAATGCCCGCCATTTCGGCTTTATAGGCAATCATCATTTGCAGTTGATGAAACGCCCAAGAGTGAAGGCTTCGTCCCGCTTCTTTGGCCGATGTTGCCCGCTTGCGAATCCCCGTCAACTCTTCCATTCGAATCACGCCAACACCGTTGGCGAGGGCAAAACGAACGATTTGACGGCTGATTTTGTGGGTCCTATCCTTCATCMAG